>JACPLW010000005.1 GCA_016186325.1 Parcubacteria group bacterium
CCCCGTCTATTCCTTTGAGTTTTAAGCTTGCGCTCGTACTTCCCAGGCGGAGTGCTTAACGCGTTAGCTAAGCCACGTGAAGGGTCGATACTTCACACAGCGAGCACTCATCGTTTAGGGCGTGGACTACTGGGGTATCTAATCCCATTCGCTACCCACGCTTTCGTTCTTTCAGGGTCAGGAAAATCCCAGCAAAATGCCTTCGCCTTTGGTATTCCGGCCGATATCAACGGATTTCACCCCTACACCGGCCGTTCTATTTGCCTCTGATTTCCTCAAGTTATGCCGTTTCTAATGCATTTTTCCCGTTGAGCGGGAAGCTTTAACACCAGACTAACATAACCCCCTTTGAACTCTTTACGCCCAATAAATCCGGATAACGCTTGGCGCCCTCGTATTACCGCTGCTGCTGGCACGAGGTTAGCAGCGCCTTATTCTGCAGGTACCGTCACTCTTGCGAGTTCTTCCCTGCTAAAAGGAGTTTACGATCCGAAGACCTTCTTCCTCCACGCGGCGTCGCTTCGTCAGGGTTTCCCCCATTGCGAAAAATTCTCGACTGCTGCCTCCCGTAGGAGTTAGGGCCGTGTCTCAGTCCCTTACGTTGGGGAACGCGCTCTCACGCCCCCTAGCCGTCATCGCCTTGGTGAGCCATTACCTCACCAACTAGCTGATAGCCCGCAGGCCTCTCCCAAAGCGTCTTGCGACTTTAATGAAGATTTAAACCTCCATGCCATCGGGTATTAGCCCCGCTTTCGCGGGGTTATTCCCGTCTTTAGGGCAAGTTCCTGCGTATTACTAACTCGTTTGCCGCTGTCGCCTTACGGCGACCGCTCGACTTGCATGCCTTATCCACGCCGCCAGCGTTCATCCTGAACCAGGATCAAATTCTCTGATAAATAGTAGATTATAACAACTTTAAAAAATCAACTTTTCCATTAAAATTTTTGGGTAAAATTTTAACGTATTAACTTATATATTTTACGGTGGATTTTAAGTTTTTAAAGACCGCATTGCATTTTATCACAACCATTCAAAAACACAATCCCGACAATTCAAAATATTGAATTCGTCGGGATTGTGCTCTTTATTTTCTCGCTTCGCGAGATCTCGCGTAGCGAGACAATTTTCAAATTTTAGAAATCAAATTCTTTCATACATTTTTATATTTCCATAATACACCCTTAAAAAATTCCCGTCAAGAGGCATTGTGAACAAAAGAAAAACGGGCCACTTTCTTCTGTCAAACCCAAAACTATCGATGTCGGACATCGATAGTTTTGGGGATAAGATGTGGACAATAAATTGTAAACTCTAACTTTAGGTCCTGGCTTTGTAGCCGGTGCCAGCGGGAATCAAGCGACCCAAAATTACGTTTTCTTTAAGGCCGCGAAGCTTATCCGCCTTCCCTTCGGTTGAAGCGTTTATCAAAACTTTGGCTGTTTCCTGGAAAGACGCAGCCGACAGCCAGCTTTCCGTCGTCAAAGCAACCTTGGTAATACCCATTAAAAGCTGAGTTGCCGTTGTTGGTTTGCCTGCAATTTTTCTAAGGCGGCTGTTCTCTTCGGCAAAACTTGCTTTTTCCACGATATCTCCGGGCGTAAAGCCGGAATCGCCGGCATCCTTAATTCGCACCCGGCCAAACATTTGCCTAATAATAACTTCAATATGTTTAGCGTTAATGTCGGCGCCCTGCAAAGTATAGGTTTTTTGAATTTCGTTCAAAATATAATTTGCCGCAACTGTCGTCCCCGAAACTTTAAACAATTCTTTAAGATCTAAATTTCCTTCCGAGAGCTGTTGGCCTTTTACAATAAGATCACTCTTTTCAACCCAAAGAGTGTTGCCGCCGGAAACGCTGTATTCAATGGTTTCTTTACCCTCTGTTAATATCTTTATAACCTTTAGTTTGCCCTTATCAACCACATCAACTACCTTGCCATCCACTTCGGAAATAATGGCTTTGCCTTTTGGAATTCGCGCCTCAAAAATTTCTTGAACTCGAGGCAAGCCGGCGGTAATGTCGGTTGCCGAAGCAACGCCGCCTGTATGAAAAGTTCTCATTGTAAGCTGGGTGCCGGGCTCGCCAATAGCTTGAGCCGCGATGATACCGACGGCCATTCCTATTTCAACCAGTTTGTTGTGGCCTAAATCATAACCGTAGCATTTTTGGCAAATCCCAAATTTTGATTTGCAGGTAATCGGAGACCGTACAACAACCTCTTCTGCCTCGCTTTTATCAATAGCTTCCGCCATTTTACGATCAACGATTTCGCCGGCTTTAATAATTACGGTCCCATCAGGATTCTTAATGTTGTTTAAAACGGTACGGCTAAAAATTCTTGAACCCAAAAAAAGACCAAATTCATCGCTGTCTTTCTTTTTTAATACAAAACCATTGTCATCGCCGCAATCATGTTCGGTGACAACGACGTCTTGGCTAACATCAACCAAACGTCGCGTCAAGTAGCCGGCCGAAGCGGTTCTTAAGGCCGTATCAGCCGAACCCTTCCTCGCGCCGTGAGTAGAAATGAAATATTCCAAAACATTAAAACCTTCTTTGAACGAGGAAATAATCGGCAAGTCAATAACGTCGCCGGCCGGATTTTGAACCAACCCTTTAAGGCCCACCATCTGACTTATCTGATTCCAAGAACCGCGCGCTCTTGAATCAACCATGGAAAAGACCGGACCATTGGGATCGAGCGTTTCCGGCACCAGTTTACTGACCTTATCAATAGCAAATTTCCAAATTTCAATTATCCGGTCTCTTTTTTCTTCGGACGTGAGAAGCCCTCTTTGATAATGACTCTCAACTTCTTCAACTTTTTTTCTGGCTTCCGCGATAATGTTTTTCTTGTTTAGCGGAATGCTTAAATCATCCATTCCCCAAGATATTCCGGAAACAGTCGCGTATTCAAAACCGAGATTTTTTATTTTATCCAAAATTTCCGCCGTTTTATCAATACCGTAAGTTATGAAAATCCTGTCAACGATAGCCTTAATGTCCTTTGACTTAAGTTCTTTATTGATAAATTCAAACTTTTCGGGAAGCACCTGGTTCATAAGAACGCGGCCGACAGAGGTCTCCACAATTTTTCCGTCAATCCTTCGACCCTGCTCAGGATTGACACTGAGCTTTGTCGAAGTGTCAATCCGGACTTTTATTTTTGCCTGTAAATCAACCTCGCCGAACCGATACGCTAAAATTGCGTCTTGTCCGTCAGAAAAAAATTTACCCTCTCCCTTAAGACCCGGTTTCATTTTGGCAAGATAATAAACGCCTAAAACGCTGTCTTGGCTGGGCACGGCAACTGATTCGCCGGTGGCTGGTTTAAGAATGTTCTTTGCCGAAAGCATTATCTCCCGCGCTTCTCTTTGCGCCTCTTCACTAAGAGGCAAGTGCACGGCCATCTGGTCGCCGTCAAAATCGGCGTTAAAAGCGGAACAAACTAAAGGATGAATTCTGATGGCCGAACCTTCAACTAAAATCGGTTTGAAAGCTTGAATACCCAAACGATGAAGCGTCGGCGCCCTGTTTAAAAGAACGTGCCTGTTTTTGATAACCTCTTCCAAAATTGCCCAAACCTCCTCAGCGCCTTCTTCAATTAAACGGTTGGCGCCTTTAATGTTATAAGCAAAAGCACGTTCAATAATTTTATTAATCACAAACGGCTTGAAAAGCTCTAAAGCCATCTGTTTGGGAAGACCGCATTCGCCAAGGCTGAGTTCCGGTCCGACAACAATAACCGAGCGACCGGAGTAATCAACGCGCTTGCCGAGCAAGTTCTGCCTGAACCGGCCTTGTTTTCCTTTAAGCATGTCGGCAAGAGAACGAAGCGGCCTCTTTTGAGAAACCAACGCTGCCGCTTGGCTTTGCGTATGGCGAGCCGAATTATCAATCAAAGCATCAACCGCTTCCTGAAGCATTCTTTTTTCGTTTCTGACAATTACCTCCGGCGCGTTAAATTCCATAAGTTTTTTCAAACGGTTATTGCGGTTAATTACCCGGCGGTATAAGTCGTTAAGGTCGCTAGTGGCAAAGCGGCCGCCATCAAGAGGCACCATTGGCCGCAAGTCTGGCGGCAGAACCGGCAGGACGGTAAGAAACATCCACTCCGGCCTCGTTCCGGATTTAAGAAAATTTCTCGCGAGCTTTAGGCGTTTTAAAAATTTCTTTCGAGTCGAAATCGGAGCGGTTTTTTCTTCTTCCGTAAGATTTTTAACCAACTCTTCAAGATTGATTTCTTCAAGCAATTTTTTAACCGCTTCACTGCCGATGCCCGCTTCAAAAACATGGCCGTATTTCAAAGATAAATCATGAAATTCGCCTTCCGAAATTATCTGGTATCGGCGCAAGCCCTTCAACTCTTCTTTTACTTTGTCTCGGGCCTTAGCTAAAGCTTCGACATCGGATTTATTTTCCTTTTGGGTTCTGGCTTTTTGCTTGTATTCCCTATCCAACTCCTCAAGCGCTTCCGTTTTCGCCTTTTCATCAACCGATATTACAATGTAGGCAGCATAATAAATCACCCTCTCAAGCGCGTTAGCGGGCACGTCAAGCATCAAACCGATTTTTGAAGGAATGCTCCTTATGTACCAAATGTGTGTGACGGGAACCGCCAGCTTAATATGGCCCATCCTTTCACGCCTTACAACTGCCCTGGTTACTTCAACGCCGCATTTATCGCAAATAACACCCTTGTATCTGATCCGACGATATTTTCCACAGTAGCATTCCCAATCTTTGACCGGACCGAAAATTCGCTCATCAAAAAGGCCGTCTTTTTCCGGTTTTTGCGTCCTATAATTAATAGTTTCCGGTTTGGTTATTTCGCCGTGGGAATTTTTTAAAATATCCTCTGGCGAAGCGATTTTTAATTTTATTGAGTCAAATGTGTTCATTGGATTAAATAATTTTCAATTTCTAATTTTCAATTTTCATTGAACTTACAATTTATTAATTTTCAAACGTTTGAAAATTGGATCATTAAAAATTTATTGAAAATTGTAAATTGTAAATTGTAAATTTAAGTCCTGATTCTCACCTTTTTAACTTCCTTGCCCGCCGTAGCTTTAGCGAAGGCGGGTTTTGTATCGCTTACCATTTGCGAGACAGGTTCCACCAATTCAACACCAAGCCCCAGCGATTTTAATTCGCTCACTAAAACGTTAAAAGATGCCGGCAAACTTGGTTTTTTGATTTCTTCACCGCGTATAATAGCGTCAAACGCCGAAGCGCGGCCGACAACATCGTCGGATTTAATGGTAATCATTTCCTGAAGCGTATGAGCGGCGCCATAACCTTCAAGGGCCCAAACTTCCATTTCTCCAAATCTCTGGCCGCCAAATTGCGCTTTGCCCCCCAGCGGCTGCTGGGTTATGAGCGAATAAGGGCCAACCGAACGCATATGAATTTTGTCTTCTACAAGATGATTAAGTTTCATTACATAAATAATGCCGACGGTAACTTTGTCTTTAAACGTATCGCCTGTGCGGCCGTCATAAAGCTGAATTTTGCCGCTTTCCGGCAAACCGGCTTTTTGCAGTTCTATTTTTATATCTTCCTCGGTAGCCCCATCAAGTGCCGGAGTTACCGCGCGATAACCAAGTTTGTCAGCAGCCCATCCCAAATGAGTTTCAAGAATCTGGCCGAGATTCATTCTGGAAGCGACACCGAGCGGATTTAAAATAATATCAACTGGCGTGCCGTCGGCCAGGTACGGCATATCTTCTGCCGGTAAAATTTTGGAAATGACACCCTTATTTCCGTGACGGCCCGCTAATTTGTCGCCGGCCTGAATTTTCCGCAATTGAGCCACTTCAACTTGAACCCGCTTTAAAACTCCGGGTTCAAGTTTGTCGCCTGCATCCCGGGAAAAAATCTTTATTCCGACAACGCGGCCTCTTTTACCGTGAGGTAAAAGCAAGGAAGTATCTTTAACGTCGCGCGCTTTTTCGCCAAAAATAGCCTGAAGCAATCTTTCTTCCGAAGTTAAATCTGCTTCCCCTTTCGGAGAAATTTTTCCTACCAGAATGTCGCCGGATGACAGCTCGGCGCCAATTCTCACAATGCCTTCTTCATCAAGATCTTTTAGTTTTTCTTCAGAAACGTTGGGAATATCCGGAGTGGTAATTTCCGGTCCTAACTTGGTATCGCGGATATCTATGGAATAATCTTCAATATGAATAGAGGTGAAGCGATCGTCTTTAACAAGTTGTTCGGAAAGAATAATAGCGTCTTCAAAATTGGCGCCGCCCCAAGAGATAAAAGCAACTAGCAAGTTCTGGCCGAGAGCCAGGTTGCCGTTTTGCGTGGCCGCTCCATCGGCAATCGCCTGTCCTTTTTTTACTTTATCGCCTTTTTTGACAAGCGGCTGCTGGCTCATTGAGGTAAACTGGTTAGATCGCAAAAAATTATTCAATTTATAAACTCTAACATTAGATTTGAGATTTGAGATTTGAGATTTGAGATTTCGCGAAGCAATCGCGATGTGTTCCGCATCCACCGCCGTTACCATACCATCTTCAGCCGCCACTACCACCTGTCCGGAATCTCTGGCGGCCCGTTCTTCTATTCCGGTTCCAACCATCGGCGCTTGCGGTTTGACGCAGGCAACGGCCTGCCTCTGCATGTTAGAACCCATCAAAGCACGGGTCGCGTCATCATGTTCTACGAAAGGTATCAAGCTTGTTGCCACTGAAAAAATTTGCTGAGGCGCTACATCAACATATTGGACATCCTCTTTTTTTACCATTTGAGGGCTTCCTAAAACCCTCGCTTCAGTAGCAGATTCTATGATTTTTCCGTCTTTATCATACTTAGTGCCGCCGTGAGCAATAACATATTTTTCTTCTTCAAAAGCATTTAGCCAATGAATCTCGTTCGCAATTTTAGAATTTTTAACTTTAACGTAAGGCGCCTCAATAAACCCCAGTTCGTTGATGCGGGCATAGGAAGCCAGATGCATTACCAAACCGATATTCGGTCCCTCCGGCGTTTCAATCGGGCAAATTCTTCCATAGTGAGAAGTATGAACATCGCGAACTTCAAAACCAGCTCTTTCTCTGGTAAGACCCCCGGGTCCCATTGCCGAAATGCGGCGCTTATGTTCAAGTTCCGCTAAAGGGTTAACTTGGTCCATAAACTGCGCCAACTGGGAAGAAGTAAAAAATTCCTTAACCGCCGCCATAAGCGGCCGAGCGTTAATAAGCTGGGCCGGCGTTAAAGTGTTAACGTCATAAGTACTCATCCGATCGCGAATGATGCGCTCCATTCGCGCCATTCCAACTCTTAAATGTGACTGAAGAAGTTCGCCGAGCGATCTTACGCGCCGATTGCCCAAATGATCAATATCGTCCGGCAAGGCGCCTTCATTATTGTTCAAACGAATAATTTCTCGCGTAATGTCAACCAAATCCTCAAAACTTAAAAGTCTATCTTCCTTAGTATATTCAAAATTTGTTGTTTGTTGTTTGTTGTTTGTTGTTTGTCGGCCCAGGCGTTGATTCATTTTGAACCGGCCAACTTTAGCTAAATCATAGCGGTCAAATCTGAAAAACATGCCCTCTATTAATTGCCTGGCATTTTCCGGCGTTGCCGGATCTCCCGGCCTTAGCCGTTTGTAAATCTCAATAAAGCCGTCGCCGGCATTTTTTGAGAGGTCTTTTTTTAAAGTCGTTTCTATATATTTAATAGAACCCGTGTCAATATCCTTAAATAATTTAAGTAATTCTTCGTTTGTATCTTGTATCTTGTATTTGGTATTTGGTATTTGGGTATTTTTTTGAGATTTGAGATTTGAGATTTGAGATTTCTGAGAGCCAAAGGCTCTCAGAAGCGCCGTTACCGGTGTTTTTCGTTTTCTGTCTATTTTGACGCTGATAATGCCGTCGGGATCAGTTTCAAATTCAAGCCAGGCGCCGCGATTGGGTATGATTTTGGCGCCAAAAAGTTTTCGTCCCCTCCAAACGGCGGCAGTAAAAAAAACGCCGGGCGAGCGTATTAGCTGACTAACAACCACTCGTTCGACGCCGTTAACAATAAAAGTGCCGCGCTCCGTCATAATCGGAAAATCGCCTAAATAAATTTCCTGTTCCTTCGCTTTTTTTGTCCGCCGATTAACCAGTTCCAATTTTACCCGCAGCGGCGCTTCGTATGAAAGCCCGTTTTCTTTTGCCTTAAGTTCGTCGAATTTCGGTTCGTCAAAATAATATTCCTTAAAATATAAATCCAATTCTTTAGAAGTGTAATCGGAGACAGGCGACATTTCGTCAAATAATTCCTTCAAGCCGATCTTAAGAAACCATTGATAAGAATCAAGCTGTGTCGCCACCAGATTTGGCAAGTCAATCCATTTTATTTTTTGTTTGGCGAAAGATTTAGTTTGAAGAAACATAATTTTACTAAATACGAATTATTAACGACAAAAAAACGCCCTCGCCTTCTCGGGTTTCACGATTTGCTATAAGGTTTTAGTGGCTTTTGCTATTCAATTTTTTTATTATAGAAAATGGGTTGACATTTGCCGAATATTCAGATATCAACCGCGAGCCCGCCAATAATAGCTCTAATTACTCTCTCTGTCAACCCCGACGTACAAGTCGGGGCTCCGACTTCGCTAAGGGCGAACGTCGGAGTATGCCTAAAATTCCAGTCCTTTCACAATCGCTCTAATAATTCTTTCTGTCAGAATCCCAGTGTCCTTGAATTCTAATTTGACATTTTTCAAATCACCAATACTGCCAGTATAGTACCTCGTTAAAAACTTGTCAACACATATCAAAAAATCGTCTGCCTTGTCAATAACATATCTATCAACAGCATTGTTATGCTTAAAACTTACAAGAAGTTTTTTACCATGCTGGGAAATAATTATTTTCATTTTTTAAGTTTTTGCAACGGCGCTTTTTCCGACACCGGCGCTTCGGTTCTCTGTTGCGGCGGAGGAGGCGCTATGCCAAAAAGAGCCGCTTTCTTAGCCGTAAGATTGGCAATTATTTGTTTAACTTCCGTATTATCGGGATTTAGTTCGGCAATTTTCCGGAACTCTTCAATTGCCTTATTCCGGCTCTCCGTAGCTTCAGCGGAGGAGGGTTTGTACATTTGGCTCTCTCTGTCATAAATTAAGCCGAGAAAATACCGCGCGTTTGAATAATTCGGGCTAAGTTGAACGGTTCTTTCAAACACTTGTTGCGATTCGTTAAATTGACTGTTTTTGTAATACAGAAAACCCAGTTGAAACAGGGCGCCCACATCGGTATTATTTAATATTACCAATTCTTCGGCGCGCTTTATGGCTTCGGGAAGCTTGCCCTGCCTATCAAAGATCTGAACGAGCAGGAATCTGGCCGGCGCGTAATCATTTTTTAAACTAATCGATTTTTCCAAATTAAAAACAGCTTTAGGTAAATCATCTTGGGCGATTTCAACCCGCGCCAACGCCAGATAATTTGAAGGGTTTTTAGGATCCAAAGCGACTGCCGTACCGTATGATGAAAGGGCAAAACCGGAAGCATCGGAAACATAAGGAATTAGATTTTCATAAATACTGCCGAGAAGCATCGGGTTAAACGGATTTTGAGAATTTAATTCGCCGGCTTTTTTAGCCGCGTTAATGGCGCCGGAGGTAATGTTCTGAAACCGGCCGCGCAATTCGTCTTGGCTGATATCTTTTCTTGGAAGCAGACTGTT
Organism: Parcubacteria group bacterium; assembly: GCA_016186325.1. NCBI lineage: Bacteria > Parcubacteria group bacterium. The sequence goes on from JACPLW010000005.1 coordinate 9,692, forward strand.
CAACTCAAAAAATGTCGCTTGTGCCAAACTTTGAAATAATTTTTCGTCATAGGGCCAAAATTCTATCGCCCGAGAAATATCGCTTATGGTTTTGGCGTTATTTCCGGCGGAAGACGCTGCAACGGCTTTTGAAAAGTAAATTTCGGCGACATAACGATTAACCTCAAAATAAATTCCGGCGACTGTTCCGACCATCAAACCGACAATAAGAAGTGAGAATAAAAATATTTTCGGAGGCGAGGTGAAAATACGGATTTCTCTGAAAATGTTGGAAACCGAGTTTCCAACATTTTCTTTTTCCTCTTTTATGAAGAACAAAGAAGCGGCTAAGAATAATCCTATGCCCCAAAAAGCAAACGCTAAATTAGTGAAGTTACCTACATAAAGAAACCACATTATAAACAGAAATATAACAGCGGCAAAAATCGATTGAGAAGCAACATTCATAATGCCTTTAGACGCGTTGCGCACTAATGTTCCGGTAATTCCCGTATAAATAAAGGCGGCTATAAGAAACAACAGCGCCAGAACACCTAAAATGCCAACTGTACCGGCCCAGGTGGCCATAGCCGAAGCGCCGGCGTTAAAAGTCGTTGCCCAAAAAACCGTTTGGTTTATTGAAACCGGCTTGTAGAGATTATAAATGGAACCGAAAGTGTTGGGGCCAGAGCCCAAAAGATAACGGCCGGCTTTCAAATTCTCCTGTGCGATATCAAGCGTAGACTTAAAATTGGGAGAAACCTCAACGGGTGTCTGAATGAATTTTGACAGAGGCGATGGCATAATCAGGAAAAGCAATGAAACTAAAAGAATAAGTGAGGGCAGCCAGGCCTTTTGGAAATATACAAGTTGTAACCCTTGATACTCTGTATGCTCAAAATCCGATGTTTCCTGAAGTCCGCCCCGCAGCTGCGGGGCTGGACTTCGATCGGATTTTGAAAGGCCGACAGAAAGAAAGCTGATCAAAAATATCATTGCCAAGGCTAGCCCTACCCAAATCGCCCAAAAATCTACGACGAGAAGATTTAAAAGCAAAACTAAAATCAAGACTCCCAATAAACGCTTGAGAAGCTTCGGAATGTCTAAGCTTGACATGAGCCCAGAAGCGATAACCAAACCAAAGGCAAGCGTTATGCTCAAATCATTAACCGAACCAATCGGATTGAATACCGCGTTTTTGGAAAAACCGAAAGGAAGAATAAAAACCTTGGCCAGTTGAAGCAATTCAAAAATTCCTAAAATAGTAAGCGAGGCAAGAAACACTAAAAGAGAAATAATTATATCGCGCCGGCTAAAAGTCATTACGACTCCGATCATTAAAAGTGAAAATAAAAGAATGGCAGCAAAACTGTCCGGTGTTGACCAATTGCCGATTAAACTCGTTAGAGGATTAATGGAAAATAAGGCTGAAGCGCCCCATACCAAAACTAAAATGACGAGCGATGCCATAAGCCAATGGCCCGGATAGCGGATTTTTCCTTCAACCAAAGTTTTTCCGAGAAACGCGAAGCATGCGACTAAAACAAGGATAAAAACGAGTATTTCTTTATGCGCCGCGACCGGCAGTTGGGTAAACGGCAAAAAGAATATCGGCATTAGTCCGGCAAAAGCGATTAGCGCCCACCGGCTTATCGCTTGCCAATATTCAAGCATTTTCGGCGGCTCAAAACGAGAAAGCCCGACTTCGGCGGGTTCGGAAGTCGGACTTCTGTAACCGAAATTGGGTTTATGATTCTCAATTCCCAATTCCCTGTCTGTCAGCTGATGTTTTATATTTATGTCCATATTCCTTTAAAATTAACATTAATTTTAATAAATTTTCAAGCACCAATTTTCAATTTACAATGAATTTTCAATAATTAATTTTCAATTTCTGCTCGATGTCAGTATTTTGGAGAATATCAGCAATAATTCTTGGGCCTCCGACCATAATTTTCTAAATTCATCGTTAAATTGAGGATTTGCTCTGGCTAATAGTCGTAGCCAATGCTTCGTTTCCTTAGTTTCTTTTTTACAAATTCCGATTTTGTGCTGGAAATCTTTCTTGCTTTCAGCTTCATTGGCCTCGCAATAATTGGCACCCAAAGAACCTCCAGAAGCCACCAATTGAGGAACTAATCTTTGATTGATCAAATCATTCGGCATTTTTCTCATTAAATCAATCACATTCTCCGCAAACTTAGCCGTTCTTTCCTCTAAGTCATATTTCTTCTTCCCGTTGTTTGAAAATTGTTTTTGTTCCATTGGAATTTGAATTATTAATTGAAAATTGAGATTTGATTGAAAATTGAAAATTGAGATTTGAAAATTAAGTTACGGCGTTGTTGTCGCCATTTCCATAGTAGTCGTAGACACTATAACAGGTTCAGTGCTTGTAGCAACAATCGCCTCACTTACCGGCGCAATTTCAGGAGTGGATGTCGCGCTTAAAATCGAAGTGGTTGTAGTTGCCGTTTGGTCATTGGTCATTGGAGCTTCATTGAAAATTGGAGCTTGAGAATTGGAAATTAACGCTTGGGTTCCCGCGTTTGTCGTCGTTCCACACGCCCCATCGCTTGTTTTAATAACCCCTCCTTCTATATATATACACTTTGGCGCAGAAGTGCTTCTATCATATATAGTAACACCGCTCGCGGCGCCGCCGCCTATGGTAAGCGACTGGGTTTGAACGCTTTGTGCGGTGATATTGCCATTTTCATCAATACTCCAAAGGTTATTCAAACCGGAAATTGACTTTACATTCAACAGCGAGTGGCCGTCTAAATTTAGGTCACCGCTTGCAGTAGTCATAAAAGCCAAGTCGCCGGTTCCTCCGCTTGCGGCAAGGGTCGGCTGACCAAGATTTACAAAAACCAAAACTTTTCCAATCTGAGAGTACTCAGATTGTCCTGAGCCTGTCGAAGGACTCCAACCGTCAAATGGCTCTAACGCTATTCCCACCGTCGCTTCAGTAGAAGAAGCTTTTTTGCCAATGCCGGCTACGGAAGAAACTGAAATTCTGTCTCCAATCGCAACCGGCCCATTTTCCAAAGAAACTTTTGTAGGAACACGTCCAACCAAAGCAACCGGATAAGTTGAGCTGGCATTAGCATTTTCATCATAACCCAAAGTCATACCAGGAGCGGTGGAAACAATGCCAATAACAGTTTTAGAAATGGTAGTAGCCTTATCAATATTTATACCACTCACTGAAGCAACAATATCGCCTGCCTCCAAATTACTTGATGACAAATAATTTTCCGCCACGTCGGAACCGCCGGTAGTTGAACTTCGGAATGTTATATTCCCAGCCGCGCCCGGAACACAGCCGCCGTCATTATCAATACAAAGCGCGCCATTGGGAATATTGGCATTAGCCGTAGTTCCGGCTTTGGAAATTGTTAAGAACTGTGTGGGCGTCGTCGTCCCGATGCCGACGAGTCCGGAGTTTGTGATTCTCATCCGCTCCGAAACGCTCGTGCCCGCATCAGGCTTAGTATATAAAACGATAGCACCGCCGCGTTGATTAGCAGTGCTTCCATCCGACAAGATGGAGATAAGACCGACTTGCCTATGACCAGTGCTTTTGGTTGTCCATACCCCACTGACAGAACCGATCGCAACATCATTGGCATCGGCTCTGGAAGTTCCAATTTCGATCCGACCGCCAGCCGTGCCAGACGCAATGATCGTGATGAGCGGATACGCAGAGGACGCTACCTCCGAGAAACCAGGACTCTCCGTCCCAATCCCCACATTCCCATTTCCATCAATCGTTAATCTCGTATTGGTTCCCACTGCTGTTGAACTGGCGATTTTGAATTTGTTTTGGTCGGCGGTGTCTATGCCCATGGTCCAAGCGCTCTCGCCGCTTCCGGTGGTAAAGCCGAGAGCGGGGGTGGTTGATTTGAAAAGCGTTAAAAGATTATTCGGACTCGTCGTCCCGATGCCGACGTTGCCGTCGTTTCTTACAAACAGAAGAGACGTTGAAGCGGAATTGATAACGCTCAAAGCAGCGGTAGCAGAAGTTGAACCGCCTCCGGCAATCGTTGTTCTGGCCCATAATCCCGTACTCGTCCCGATACCGACGTTGCCAGATGAGTCGATTCTCATCCTTTCATTGGATGCCGCACTTCCATCTGTGAAGAATCTGATGTCCTGCCCGGAACTCGTGCCACCAAGCACGAGTCCTGATGCGTCAGAGTTTGCGATGACCGCAAAGCGGTCTTGAAAAGCAGCAGTCGTGTAATCCGCCGGGAAGGCACCTATTTGGCCCGAAGACGAACTACTCTCTACAAGCACATTTGCTGCTGCCGCTGTATTCCCAGAAGTAATGAGATTCTGTACACGAATTTGAGTGACTGCGTTCTGGTTCTGTACAACTTGAAGATTACGAGTCGGATTGTCTGTTCCAATTCCTACAAATCCGCTATTCAAAATGGTAAATAGTGTTGTAGTGGCGGAAATGGTGGAGGAAGCGACAGTGAAAAGAGAGTTGTAATTCCCGGCGGAGTTGTTTAGAGACAGTAAGCTCCCCGGACTCGTCGTCCCGATGCCGACGTTGCCGGCGCTATTGATTGTCATTCGTTCCGTCCTCACAGTCGGGCTTGCATCCGTCCCGGTAAAGAAACGGAGAACTCCAGGAACACGGGTAGATGCAATAGTTCCCTCGGTATCGAATTGGATCTCTGTCGACTGAACAAAAGTACTTCCATCAAAACCGAAGCCCTGGATCGATAGTGCGGCATCGCCCGATGAGATCGCAAGAGGAGAAGCGATTGTACCCCGCGACCTTTCGGCAACTAACACATTTCCGCCGGTAGCCCCGGTAGAAGCGCGAGTCAGCTTTATGCCTACAGGATCCGATGAATCACGTGATATGTGCAATTCTTGACTTGGACTCGCCGTCCCAATCCCCACATTCCCATTTCCATCAATCGTTAATCTCGTATTCGTCCCAACTGCCGTGGAAGAAGCGATTTTGAATTTATTGGCGTCGGCGGTGTCTATGCCCATTGTCCAGCCGGACAAACCAGCGTTAGTTGTAAAGCCAAGCGCGGGAGTAGTTGCCGCGGCGATAGTTAAAAGATTATTCGGACTTGTTGTTCCGATGCCGACGTTGCCGGAGTCGGTCAGACGCATTTTTTCTGTAGTGCTCGTTCCTGCTGTTGCAGTTGTACGCCATTCTATGTATGCGCCCTGTTCAGTATCAGTCCAGTTTTCCGCCGCGTGCATGGCAACGAAAGCTCGCACTGAATTCGTAAAGTCTGTAGTCCCGTATCCTCGTACCCCGAATACTCCCAGCGTTTGGTTTGCAAGAACAGCGCTTGGACTTGCCACTGTGCCTTCTGCTCTTCTTAGTATGATGGAAGGACTTGCTCCATACCTGTCTCCCATTAACTGTATATTGCCAACGACGTGTAAGAGCGCCGCCGGACTCGTCGTCCCGATGCCGACATTCCCATTTCCATCAATCGTCAATCTGGTGTTCGTTCCCACCGCCGTGGAAGAAGCGATTTTGAATTTATTGGCGTCGGCGGTGTCAATTCCCATTGTCCAGGCGCTGTCGCCGCTTCCCGTTGTAAATCCGAGCGCCGGAGTGGTTGATTTAAATAAAGACAGAAGATTATTCGGACTTGTTGTTCCGATGCCCACATTACCTTCTCCCGTAATCCTCATTTTTTCTAAGAGGCCTCCGGAACCGACAGTGTGAAAAGAAAGGTTTGCTAAAAATCCTTCTGAAGAAGTGGCGTGTTCAACTTGGGATGCTACTCTCGCCAGATTTTGTCCGGCGCCGGTTGAATCCTGGCCATAGAAGAGAAGGCCGGTACCGAGGCCTTTATCAGCCGTTCCGGTGGTAAAGTGGCTTAATCGCAATTCGTCAACAATAGTATTATTAAAAGCGTCGCGGTCGGCTACTTCCAGCTGGTAAGAAGCGGTTAATATATCGTTTCCGACAATAACCTTGCCATTGTCCAAGGTTAAACTGGTGGTGGCGCCAGTGGCTAGACCAAATTTGTTATCAGCGATTCTGAAAATTCCCGTATCGGTATCGTTTGTGAAAGAGAGTGATGGACTGGAAACGGATCCGTCGGGAAGAAGTAATGTGCCGCCAACGGTGAAATTGCCGCCGCTTCCCGTCCATAGATTGCCGGAAACCGTGAGGTTGGTGGTGGAAGCGTTTACCATGGTGGTTTTTTGGGAAACCGGGTTTACGGAAAACAGAGTTGTTGATGTTGAAACGTCTAAAACTTGGAAAGCGTTGGCAGTAAGCCCGGTGTTGCCTTGAACGGTTAAAACCGAATTGGTAGTGGAGGCCGATTCATTAAAAAATCGCGCCGCTTGGTTGAATTCAAATCTTTTGGAAGAAGTGGCGGCATTCCAGGAAATGACGGCGTTGGGGGGCACAGTGCCTCGGTAGAAAATCAAGTTCGAATTTTCCTGGTCTACTGAAGTGTTGTCGGTATTGATGGTGAAGTCGGCTGACTTGGTGCCGGAAATGGAGGTGGAGGCGCCGCTGATGTTATTGGCGTTAATGGTGTCAATATACAGATTAGACCAATAGAAAGATGGAGAACCGAGATCGTAGACATTGTTTTCATTTGGGACTAAATCGGAATTGATTGAAGAGTTGACCGTCAGGGTATCGGTTAAAGAGCCGCCCAAAACGGTGGAGTTGCCGGAGACGTAAAGATTGCGACCCACAAAAACATCGCCGCTGGTTTGAATCGCGCCGCTCGTGGTGGTGGCAGCTCCCACACCAAGACCGCCGGAAATAAACTGGTTGCCGTAAACGAAAGTGGAAGTGGCGATGTTCGCGCCAAAACCGCTTGGCATCGTGGTAGTGGCAATAAACACTTTTCCGCTTTCGTCAATCCTCATCCTCTCGCTTGAATCGGTGGCAAAGATTAAAGGATAAGCACCGGTGGTAGAAGCGGTTAAAGTTCCGTTGTTCCAAATTAACGGCGTCTGGACCGAGGTTGAAAAAGCGGATTGATCGCCCCAGAGATTGTTTGAGATTGTCAGATAGGTGGTTGAGGCGTTGGTGATAGTTCCGTTGGTAATCCAAGCAGTGTTTGAAACCGTAAAGTAGGTGGTTGAAGCGTTGCCGAAAGTGGCATTGCCGGGAATAGTTAAAATTCCGTTAACGGTTAAATCGCCGAGTGTGGAGAGGCCGGAGACGGTTAAAGTGTTTAAAGAAGAATCCCCGGAAACCGAAAGCGAACCGAAAGAACCGGCGCCTGAAACCGAGAGAGTGTTAAAAGTGCCGCCGGAGTTAACCGTAAGGCGGCCGTTGATGGTGGCGTCGTTTGAGAGATTAAAATAATTAGCGGATAATCTGTCAAAACTCGTATTGACTTGAGGTTGAATTGAGTAGGTAGTTAAAGTAGCCGGACTTCCCTGGACTACAACGGTGGAAATGGGGTGAGTGGGAAGAAGTTTTGAAATTCCAATCAGGGTTCCCAGGGTACCTAAGATGGTTTTTTTCTGTAAAGAGAGATCGGCGTTGACCAAGGCAATCTGATCAATCAATGTGTTTTCCAAAGCTGAAAGGCGATCTTCAAAAACCAAAAATCCGGCGGTGGTAGTAGCATAAAATGGGAATGCTTCCGCCTTCGCTAAAGCTTCGGCGGACAAGTCGGGGAGCACGTCAAGCGCTAGAGCATCTTCAAAAGTAGTAATTTTTGGAAATCCTTCTTTTGGCTGAATCAGTTTTGACTTACCGGATTCTAAAGTACCGACGGCCAGTTCTTGAATCGGTTTGGTTTTAAAAAGCGAAAGCATCCAATTGGAAAATTCCGGAATATCTTTAGGAAATCCTTGCAGCATTTCGGTAACTAAAGCCGCTTGCCCTGAGTTTTGTCGAAGGGCCTGATACTTAGAAGTACTTAAACCGTTAAGTAAACTTAAACTCTTAAACGGCGAAATAATGCCGAAGACGGATGTGAGCGAGAAAATTAAAAAAACCGCAGTAAAAGCCGAAGCCAAAAATAGTTTAAGACTAGACCATGATTTTAAAGATGCGAGAACGCCAAAATATCTGCTGGCTTTCTGAAATTCATAGACATCGTTAGATTTTATATTCTCTTTTACAGTTTCAAGAATTGCCAATTTTTCATCGGGTTTAAGTTCTCTTGAAGAAATTATGATTTCACGGCCTAGCGCAAAGTCTCTAAATTTCGAAATCTCTAAATCTCCAAATTTTGCTTGCCCTTCGTAGCCCCGCAAAGCGGGACGAAGGAGGGAAATGTCTTCAACGCTCGCTTCAACTTTCTTTAATCTTTCAATGACTTCTTGCTTGTCCGCCGCAACTTTAGCAAAAGTGGATTCAAGAACCAATCTGGTTTTAAGATTTTCAAACTCTGATTTTTCTTCTTCTTTAAGAGTTGCACTATCTGTTGCCTGCGTGAAACGCCCAACCGATCGTTGGTACTCTAGAAGCCACTCATTAGTTGTTACCCAATTCCGCCCAAGCTTAACTGCCCGAAGTTTCCCTCGGCGAATCAAAACGTTCACATAATCCCGTGAAGTACTTAAAATCTTTCCGGCTTCGGAAAGCGGAATATAGTTTAAATTTTTATAATCTGAATTTTTTATTTCATTCTGCATTTTTCAAGTTTATATCGTATTTCAGATCATTTGATCTGATATCCTATCATGTTTAAATTATATCAAATTTACTTGCATATTTTGCTTATAAATAAACAAAAATCCCGCTATTCAGTGAATAGCGGACTATTCTCCAATTATTGATATCCGACATCAATAATTGGATTGCCCTTATTAAGGCAAAAAACTTGCGATATTACTCAACTGTTACACTTTTTGCCAAATTACGCGGCTTATCCACGTCTATTCTTCTTAAGGTCCCCATATAATACGCGAATAACTGCAATGGAATAACCGCCAGAATCGGCGTCAGCATTTCTAAAGTTTTTGGTATATAGAGCCAATCATCCGCGATATGTTTAATATTTTTATTTCCTTCGGTTGTAATGGCGATGATTTTCCCACGCCTTGCTTTTATTTCTTCCATGTTAGAAGCCATCTTATCATATACGCTATCAACCCCGCCCCGCAGCTGCGGGGCGGGGTCAACGGGCGCGATAGCCACAACCGGGAAGTTTTCATCAATCATGGCAATCGGCCCGTGTTTCATTTCGCCGGCTCCGCATCCTTCGGCGTGAATATATGAAATCTCTTTAAGCTTTAGCGCGCCTTCTAATGCCGTGGGAAAATTATACTTTCTTCCGATATATAAAAAGTTTTTTGCACTGGAGTATTTTTCAGCAATCAATTTTATCTTATTTTTTTGTTTGAATATTTCCTTAATCAGCATCGGAAGTTTTTCAATTTCCAGAGTGATCTTTTTACCATCTTCAATCGATAAATTATTCCTTTGTCGGCCTAAGAATACCGCCAAAAGCGCTAAAATAATTAATTGGGAAGTGAATGCTTTTGTCGAAGCCACTCCTATTTCCGGCCCGGCATGATTATATATGCCCGCATCAGTTTCCCGCGCTATCGTTGAGCCGATAACGTTGACGATTCCGAGAGCAATTTGGTTATTTTTTAATTTTTTATCATTGATTTTGTTTCGATTTAGATTTTTTGATTCCGGCGCGGTTTTATCTTGAAAATTTTTCAAAACCGACAAAGTATCGGCTGTTTCCCCCGACTGGGAGATGGCTACCATGGCTAAATTTTGTCCGTCGGCTGGAGGATTCCTATAACGCAATTCAGAAGCCAGTTCCACTTCGCAAGGAATGCCACTCGCCTCTTCAATCATCAATTTTCCGATAATTCCGGCTAAATAAGCGGTTCCGCATCCGGTGACTATAATCCTGTTGATTTCTTTTAATTTATTTTTCACGCTTTCTAAACCTCCGAGTTTAACATTCCCATCTTCTTTGACCAATCGGCCTCGAAAACTGTTTGAAATTGATTCCGGCTGCTCAAAAATTTCCTTCAACATAAAATGTTCGTAACCGCCTTTTTGTGCATCACTTAATTTCCATTTAAGTTGCTCCTTTCTTTTTGAAATATCTAAATATTTAAATCTTGAAACTTTCACCTTAGCGTTTTTTTCATCTTGACGATATATCTTATTGTGAGAGGTAGATAAAAAAGATATCGGATTTACATATGCTGAAATATCTACGATTTTTACGTTATACTTTGTTAAAACCGCAATCTCGCCGTCGTTCATATAAATAACGTCCTTAGTTCGACCGATAATTGCCGAAGCATCCGATGCTATCAAGTTTTCATCACTCCCAATTCCTATTATAAGAGGACTGGAATTGCGCGCGGTGATTATTCTATCGGGCCAATCAGCCGCCATAACCGCCAAGCCATAAGTTCCATGAACCTGTTTGAGCGCCATTGCCACGGCTTGTTTAAAATCAACATATCGTAGATTTTCTTCTATAATATGGGCTAAAACTTCAGTGTCGGTTTCAGATTTAAATATATGACCATGCCTAATTAAAACTCCTTTCAGTGATTTATAATTCTCAATTATTCCATTGTGACAGACAAATATACGATTGGCGCAATCGGTATGGGGGTGAGCATTTTTCTCACTCGGCTCGCCGTGAGTTGCCCAGCGCGTATGCCCAATGCCAATATTTCCATTCCAACCTGATGAAATCTTTCTTTCTAATTCTATAATTCTGCCTTTGGCTTTTGCCAAATGAATTTTATCATCGTTAAAAACGACAATGCCGGCTGAATCATAACCGCGATATTCAAGACGCTTTAAACCATCAATTAAAATAGGGACGGCTTTTTTATTACCTACATAACCGATAATGCCGCACATGTTATTACATACAACACAAAATTCAGCTCCGCGGTTGCGGAGCTGAATTTTAAATAAAAGTTTATTCCCCTATATTACAACATTTATCAATCGTCCCGGCACAAATATGGTTTTTTTAATTTTAGCGCCACTAATGTATTTTTTAATAATTTCTCGCGATAAAACTATTTCTTCAACTTCAGGGCGTTTCAATTTTTTTGAAACGCGAACTTTATCGCGCATTTTGCCATTTACTTGAATTACTAGATCGTATTCCTCTACTTCAATAAATTTCGGGTCATATTTTGGCCATACTTCAAGATGAATCGATTTTCCCCGACGCTTTCGGTCGGAGCTCCGATCCCGAAGGGCGTCGGAGTTATTTCCTATTTTTTGCCAGAGTTCTTCCGTAAAGTGCGGCGCAAAAGGAGATAGAAGTTTCAAAAAAATTTCGGCCGTATTTTTTGTTATATCGGTTTTTTCAATCTCATTAAAAAGAATCATTAAAGCGCTGATTGCCGTATTGAATCTGAAATGCTCTATATCATCCCCTACTTTCTTAATCGTCTGATGTAATAATTGCTGGTATTTGGTATTTGGTATTTGGTATTTGGTATTTTGAGATTTAAAATTTAAAAATTTATTCCACACTCGATCTAAAAATCTCTTTATTCCTAAAATCCCGTTAGGATTCCACGGTCCGCCGTTGCTGTACTCGCCCATAAAACACAAATACATTCTAACCGTATCGGCGCCGTATTTTTTAACCAATTCGTCCGGGTCAACAACATTGCCGCGAGATTTAGACATCCTCTGTCCATCGCTCCCCAAAATATCGCCCTGATGACGCAAAGATACAAAGGGTTCGTCAAATTCAAGATAACCGGAATCCCGAAGAGCTTTAACAAAAAATCTTGAATAAAGGAGATGTAAAACCGCATGCTCAGCGCCTCCGACGTACATATCAACCGGCAGCCAGGCTTTTAATTTGTCTTTTGAAGCAAATTGTTTTTTGTTTTTCGGATCGGTGTAGCGCAGAAAGTACCACGAAGAATCCACAAACGTGTCCATTGTATCCGTCTCTCTGGTTGCCTTGCCCTTGCAATTCGGACACTTTACATTAACAAAACTTTTTACGCGCGCTAATGGCGACTTGCCTCCGGCGACCGGTTTAAAGTTTTTAAGCGGCGGTAGTTTTACCGGTAATTTATTTTCCTGAACCGGTACTATCCCGCATTTCTCGCAATAGATAATTGGAATAGGGGCGCCCCAATACCGCTGGCGGGAAATGACCCAGTCGCGCATTTTATATTGAATTGAAAAACTACCAAGCCCCTTTTCCTTAAGTTCTTCGGTGATTTTTTTCCCTCCTTCGACAGACTCTAAACCTGTAAACTCGCCGGAATTTACCAATAACCCGTCTTCTATTACATTTATAGTTGGCAAATTAAATTTTTTGGCAAATTCAAAGTCCCGCTCATCATGGGCAGGCACCGCCATAATGGCGCCCGTGCCATAGTTCATTAAAACATAGTCCGATACCCAAATTGGAATTTCCTCCTGATTTGCCGGGTTAAAAGCAAAAGAGCCGGTAAAAACGCCTGTTTTTTCTTTCTCTAAGCTCGTTCTTTCGAGCTCTGTTTTAAGATGAGCATTCGCAATATAATGGCGGACATCTTCTTTTTGTTCCTTGGTTGTAACTTTTTCCACCAATGGATGTTCCGGCGAAAGTACCATATAAGTAGCGCCAAAAAGCGTATCAGCCCGTGTTGTAAACACTGGAATTTCTAATTTCAAATTTCTAATTTCGAATTTAATCAAAGTTCCTTCCGATTTCCCTATCCAGTTTTTCTGCATCAGTTTGGTGCGCTCCGGCCAATCCAACTTATCCAAATCTTTCAGTAATTCTTCCGCGTAATCCGTAATCTTTAACATCCATTGGTTAACTTCTTTTTGGATAACCAAAGTATCGGGGTGGCGCCAGCATCGGCCGTCAATAACCTGCTCGTTTGCTAAAATTACCTGATCTTTAGGACACCAGTTAGCTAATGCCTTTTTCTTGTAAGCAAGCCCCGCTTTATGCATTTGAAGAAACATCCACTGGGTCCATTTGTAGTATTTGGAATCAGCTGTAATCACCTCGCGCGAAAAGTCATAGATATTGCCCATTGACTTAAGCTGTTCTCTCATTGTTTTGATATTTTTATAAGTCCAAGTTTTTGGGTGAATTTTGCGCGCAATCGCCGCATTTTCGGCCGGAAGACCGAAAGCGTCAAAACCGATGGGGCTCAAAACATTGTAACCCTGCATTCTTTTAAGACGCGCGAAAACATTGGCCGGCGCATAATTATACCAATGCCCCATATGAAGATTGCCCGACGGATACGGAAACATCGTAAGATGGTAAAAATTTCTTCGCCCTCCGAAGCCTTTGGCGAAGGATGGGTTTTTGTCCTTAACTTTATAAATACCGGATTTTACCCAGTATTCTCTCCACTTTTTTTCTACTTTTATAGCGTTATACTTTTCAATCATATTTTAAATAAAGCTTTAGCATTATTATGAGTTTGGGTCGCGACTTTGTCAAAACTTAAGCCCTTCCATTCGGCAATTTTTCGCGCCACAAATTCAACGTAAGCCGGTTCGTTGCGTTTTCCTCGATGCGGCGCCGGCGCCGCAAATGGCGAATCGGTTTCAATAAGAATTTTATCAAGTGGGACATACTCCACCGCCTCTTTATATTCGTCGGCAAACGTTATTGGTCCGGCAAAAGAAATATAAAATCCTAAATCTATAAATTTTTCAGCGGTTTCTTTGGAACCGACAAAAAAATGGGCAACGCCGTTACCGCTTGAATCAGGAATTGTGAAGTATGAATTAAGAATATCAATCGCGTCTTCGTAAGCATCTTGACTTCCAGCCGATGGACGGCAATGTAAAATAATCGGCTTGTTTAATTCTTTCGCCAGTTCAATTTGTTTAATAAAAATATCTTTCTGTTGACTTTTAGTTCTTGTTTGCGACAATCCGCCTTTGCCAAAGGCTTCGGCGGATGCTCTTTTTTGAAACCGCTCGTTTCGCTCGCGGGCAAAAAAGGCATAATCCAGTCCGCACTCGCCTATAGCGACGACACTTTGATCTTTTGCCAATTCTCTATATTTACCAATATCAAAATTTTCTTCTAAATTATCATTCGGGTGTAAACCAATAGAAGCCCATAACAAATCCGGGTATTTTTTAGTTAGTTCAATGGCTTTCTTAGATTCCTCTAAATCAGTTCCAACGCTTATAGCTTTAATACCCGCTTCTTTTAGCCGGCCAATCATTTCCTCACGATCATCATCGTATTGAGGAAGATGAAGGTGACAATGAGAGTCAAATAATGTCATTTTAATCTCGGAAAAATGTTGTTTCCTTTTTTGACTTCTATTTTGTTTCCGACAAACTTTATCTGTGCCTTAATTTTTTCTGCTGTCTCTGGCAAAAACGGCTCAATTAAATCGGAAAACGCTCGGATTAAGAAAGAGGCATTGATAACAACTTTTTTCAAATCGTCGCCTTTTAGATTCCAAGGTTTGGTTTCATTAATATAGTTGTCTACGGAATAAACAAGAGCGAAAGCTGCGCCCAGTGCTTCGTTAAGTTTGATATCACCAATTAATTCACCATACCGCTCACAAATATCATTTTTAGTATTCTTATTCCGTTCTATTACTTCATCTTCCGAATAGATAATAGGAGAAATCGTTTCACCCAATTTCGCAACACGCGCCACCATATTGCCAATGCCGTTAGCAAGGCCGCTATTATACCTTTCTTTAAGTTTTTCGTAAGTAAAATCGCCATCGCCGGTTGGCTGAATATCCCACAAAAGATAATAACGCAAAGCATCGGTGCCGTATTTTTTAACTACCTCGACTGGGTCAACTATATTTCCGACTGTTTTTGACATTTTTTCTCCGTCTACGGTTATGAACCCGTGAACAAAAATTGTTTTAGGAAGCGGCAAACCAGCTGAAAGAAGCATCCCAGGCCAAATAGCCGCATGGAATCTTAAAATATCTTTGCCGATAACATGCAAATCGGCTGGCCACATTTTTTTAAACTCCGAATTTTCTTCATTATATCCAATTGCGGTAATATAATTTGAGAGCGCATCACACCAAACGTACATTGTATGTTCCGGGTCGTCCGGTACTGGGATACCCCACTCCAAGTCTTTACGAAGACGGGAAAAACTTACATCTTCCAACCCCTGATCAATTAAAGACAAAATTTCGTTTTTGCGGGTCTCGGGAATTATTTTTAATTCATCATTCTTAATCAATGACTCTATATCCTTTGAATATTTTGAAAGACGAAAAAAATAATTTTCTTCCTCTATTACTTCCGGTTCTTTTTTATGATCGCTGCATTTGCCGTCAACCAAATCTTTTTCGGTGACAAAAGCTTCGTGTCCCACGCAGTAAAGCCCGCGATATTTCTTTTTATATAAATCGCCGGATTCCGCCAGCTTAAGCCATAACTTTTGCGCGCCTGGCCAATGACGTTTCTGGTCGCTTGTTCTGATAAAATCATCAAACGATAAATTAAGAACTTTTTTAAGTTCCTTAAATTTCTCCGCGTTTTCATCCACAAAATCTTTTGGATTTTTCCCGGCCGCTTCCGCTGCCCGCACGATTTTTGCGCCATGCTCATCAGTACCGGTCAGAAACAAAACTTCATCGCCTTTTATCCGGCGGTACCTTGCCAGAACATCTGCCTGAATTTTTTCCAAAGCATGGCCAATATGCGGCTTCGCATTCACATAATCGATTGCAGTCGTAATATAGAATTTTATTTTGATTTTATTCATATAACAATGGTAATATATTAGTTAAAATATAGGAAACGTAAGAATTTTACAAATGACCCTAGCTTCACATATAATAATCTCCGGCCTTTTAGGGGCAACCACTAATAATTACTTCTTAGCAGCTACTCTTGGCTTTCTCAGCCATTTTATCGTTGACGCCATACCGCATTGGGACAATTACCTTTCGCCCGATTTCGAGTCAAGAGCCAAATCAAAAAAGATTCTATTTTTAAAAGATAGATTTTTATACAAAGAACTGGGCAAGATAGCGATTGACATTTTGATTGGCCTAAGCGTTTTGTCCTTGATGTTTTTCAAAAATTATGAGATTGGCGATCTTTCCTACGCGGCTATTGCGGTTTTTTTCGGAGTTCTCCCCGATCCCTTGCAACTTTTATACCTTATGACAAATTGGCGCCCCCTGAAACCAAACCACAAGATACAACTTTATCTACATACTTTAATATATAAAGAAAAACCGAGTTTTTGGCTCGGTATTACAACTCAAGTAACAACAATAATATTAGTCTTTATATTCACAATATAAACTAAGATAATTCCGGATGGGAAATGTTTTTTCTTTTTGCCAGACCCTCAAAAAACTCATCAACCACCGCCGCGAGCGGCACGGCCAGAATAATTCCTAAAATTCCGCCGAGTTTGGCGCCGATTAAAATCGCTAAAATAACGGTGACCGGATTTAATCCGACCAGTTTTTTTATTAAAAGCGGAACAAGCACGTGATTTTCCAATTGCTGAGCGGCAATAAAAAATACGAGCGTCCAAATCCCTAAAATCGGCGATTGTGACAAAGCCAAGAGTGTCGCAACCGCGCCGCCAACAATCGGACCGACAAACGGCACTATTTCAAAAATACCAACAATTACAGCCGCCAGAAACGCGTACTTTACTCCGAGAATCCAAAGGCCGATACCCACCACAAGAGCCATAATAAAACTCAAAAGTATCTGTGCCTGCAACCAGCGCCCCATTTTCTTCTGGGCGCGAATCCAAAGGCCATGTATAGAGGCCTCAAACTGCGGCGGCATCATTGACCGCAAAAAGTCATCAAGAGCGCCTTTTGAAAGCGCAAGATAAAAAGAGATAACAAGAATCACGACAAAGGAAACAATGCCGCCGAAAATCTCCGAAACATAAGAAAGCAGAGAAGTAAAACTGGGAATTTGTTCCGTTAACTGATCGAGCAGGTCGTGAATGTTAGCCGAAAGACCGGGTAAAAATGTAATGGTCCCGGCCGCTTCTTCAAGCTTTCCAAAATAAGTCGGGTAATTCTCTGTGAAATCTTGAAACTGATCAAGTAAAAGCGGGAAAATAATGTAAATAACTGCCGCAAAAAATACAAAAAACAAGATGTAAAGAAAAATCAAAGATAAAAGCCGGGGCACCTTTTTGCTTTCGCCGTAAACAAGAAGCGGCTCCAGAGCCGAGGCGATTATAATTGCAAAAATCAAAATACCAATGATGTCGCGAACCATATAAACCAAAACCGCCAAAACGCCTATGCCGAGAACTAAGAATATAGTTTTGGGTGAAATTTCTATAATTGTTTTTGATTCGCTTGCCATTTTATAGCTTTAAAAGACTCTGTAAATTTTTTCCATCTTTAACCGGCCCAATCATTGCCAGATTAAGTTTTTCCGGCCGGAAGATGTCGTTAGCCGCGTCATAAACGTCGGTAGCGGTAACTTGCTGCACTTTCTTGATTATATCATATGGCCCTAAAATTTCATTCTTTAAGATTTCCTGAAAGCCGTAAAAACTTGCCAATTCGTCCGACGTTTCAATACTTAAAATCAAACTTCCTTCTATTCTTTCTTTGGCTTTATCAAGTTCATTTTTACTAACCTTATTTTGTTTTATCTTTTTGTATTCGCCTAAAATAGCCGTTAGTATCGCCTCAATTCGTTGGTTATCAATACCGGCCCAGGTGGTTAAATTGCCGGTATCAGTAGCTCCATCATGCGAAGTCCTTACATAATAGGCGGCGCCCATTTTATCGCGCAAAAGATCAAATAATCTTGACGACATCCCTCCGCCTAAAATTGTAGCCAGTACTTCCAGAGCAAACCTTCTTTCATCAAAAATACTATAAGCACGAACGCCGACAGCAATATGCGTTTGGTCTGTTTTCTTATAAAATGTTTTGACTTGTGGTTTATTTTGGTATTCTTTTGTCGGAAGTTTTTCCTTTCCGGAACGGCTACTAATCGTTTTAAAAAGATTTTTTGCTTTTTTTAAAATGTAATCTGGATTAATTTTTCCAGCGACGACAAGGATAGTTCTCGGAGCAACATAATGATCGCTATGATATTTAACGAAATTATTTCTTTGCAGTTTCGCGATTATTTCTTTTTTTCCCGCCGTATCCCAACCGGCCGGCTGGTCACCATATAATAACTCTGTCCAAATATCGTCAATCTTTCTAATGGGGCTGTCTTCATACATGTTTATTTCTTCAATAATCACCCCCCTTTCTTTGTCTATTTCTTTCTGATTAAAAACCGGATTTAAAGTGATATCGGAAATAATATCTAAAATCATGTCCGAATGTTTAGCATCGGCCTTGGCATAGTAACCGGTGTATTCTTGGCTGGTAAAAGCATTGAATTGGGCGCCGATTCTATCAAGAGGTTCAACAATGGATAGTGATGTCGGATGTTTTTTCGTTCCTTTAAAAGTCATGTGTTCCAAGAAATGGGATATCCCGTTGATTTCCTTGGTTTCGTATTTTGAGCCGGTGGCAACTAAAACTAAAACCGTTACCGTTTCGGTTTTTAGCATTGGCACGGTGATTATTCTTAAGCCATTTGGTAATGTGGTTTTTTTATACATAGTTTAAAAAATTAACCTAATTATTCTAATTAACCTAATTGACCTAAAATTTAGAAACTGGGATTTGGGATTTGACTAGAAATTAGAATAATTAGAAATTAGAATAATTTAATCTTCAAGTTGTTTTTTAAAATAATCCACTAAATCTTTAACTGCTACCCTTTCCTGCTTCATCATGTCCCTATTGCGAACTGTGACTTTTTTGTCTTCAAGCGAGTCAAAATCTACGGTTATGCAAAATGGCGTCCCAATTTCATCTTGCGCATAATAACGTTTCCCGATATTGCCGCGGTCATCCCAAGCGACCATAAAATTTTGTTTTAATTCGTCGTAAATCTCTTTCGCTTTATTCACCAATTCGGGCTTATTTGCCAAAAGCGGAAAAACAGCAACCTTATAGGGTGCTAATTTTGACGGTAACTTTAGTAAAACTCTGTCATTATCTTCTGCGTAATGTTCTATTAAAACCGCTAAAATGGATCGATCGACCCCCCAAGTCGGTTCAATCACATGCGGCCAAAATTCTTCACCGGTTTGAGAATCCCTGTAAGGCGCTGTTTCTTTATAATGATTTCTCAAATCAAAATCGGTTCGATAAGCCAAACCGTAAAGTTCGTTCTTACCGAAGGGAAAATCATATTCAAAATCTATTGTCCGCTTTGAGTAATGGGCGCGTTTATCTTCGGGTACTTCAAGTTCATAAATATGTTTTTTATCCAAGCCTAAATCTTTTTCCATCCAATCATGCATTTCTTTCCTCCAATATTCAAAATGTTCCTGCCAATCTTTGTCCTTTTTCGGCACCGGAATAAAATATTCAATTTCCATCTGTTCAAATTCACGAGTTCTGAAAATAAAATTCCCCGGCGTAATTTCATTCCTGAATGCTTTGCCGATTTGGGCAATGCCAAACGGCACGGTTTTTCTGCTTGTATCCAAAACATTTTTAAAATCGACAAACATTCCTTGGGCCGTTTCTGGACGCAAATAAACAACATTCTCTCTACTTTCTACAGGCCCGAGATTAGTTTTAAACATTAAGTTAAACTGCCTTGGGATAGTCCAGTCATGAACTCCGCCATTCGGACATTTAATATTTAATTTAATAAGATTCTTTAGTTGCTTAATAGGATCAATATCGTGAACAATAGGTTCAGGATATTCCAGAGCAATTAAAATATCGCTCCGCTCACGATAATTACATTTTTTACACTCAACCAATGGATCGTTAAAAGTCGCAACATGCCCGCTCGCTTCCCAAACTTTTGGATTCATTATTAAAGCCGAATCAATACCAATGATATCGTCGCGATTTTGAACAAACTTTTTCCACCACAGTTGCTTAATATTGTTTTTAAGTTCAACGCCTAATGGACCATAATCCCAGGAATTAGCCAATCCGCCATAAATTTCACTGCCGGGAAAAATAAATCCCCGCCTTTTGGCAAGCGATACAATTTTTTCCATTAAATTTTCTTGGTTATCTTTTGTTTGCGCCATTTATATAAACTGATTAAACTCAAAAATAATTTCAGAAACTATAAGCCATAATAACATAATTTCTAACTAATTTACAATATTAAACAAATATTTGTTTACGATTAAAAATCGATTCCCCTCAATTTATTGCTATAGCAAGAAATTGAGGGGACAAAATTTTATTAACTAATTTCTTTATTAAACAATTTTAAAAAATTGCCGCAAGTCACCCTCCCGCTTATCTATAGACTCTACAGTACAATAATTCACATAACGACTAATTGACAGAAACTCGCAAATAAAATCTATCTCGTTTTGACAATCATAAGGATAAACAAAAACGCTCTCTTGTAAATGATACAGCCCCAAATCTCTTAATTTATTGGATAGAGCGTTTCTTTCTTTTTTCTTTTTTTCCGGAATATCAAAAATTACCAATCGCCATTTTTTATCCCACTCTTTAGTATTTAATAACTCTATGTCATCATAATCAAATCGTTTTAATAAATTTCTGCCATTAGCGGTAATTTTTACATAAATATTATCGCCCTTTTCTACCAATTCTACCAATCTTTTATTGTTCAACCGTTTTACGGCATCATGAATACGTCGTTTATCAATTTTATCCCAATTTCTGCGCCAGCGCATTAATGGTTTTAAAAGTTGGGCAACATTGGGCGCGAATAGCGACGATAAAATTAATGTGCCGGAAGCGGCTATAAATAAAACGTCTCTGGTTAACGATTTTTTGTGCAGCATGTAGTTTTTTTAATTTTGTATACTAAGTTATATTTTTCATTAACTATTTAGTAATCACTTGTTTATATTACCAACATAATATCCTCAATTCCTGACTATAGCAGGGAATTGAGGATATTATAAGAGATATCAATGTTCATAAATATTGTAATACTGTTCACATATAAGTCGAGTTAAAACTTTTTCAGAGTGTTAACTAAAAAAGCTGGGATTTCCAGCTTCGTAAGGGTTATTTATCAAATAATGTCCATTTACTGAACCACGTTTCAATCCCGTCGAGTGTAATTGCAGCGCCTATGGGTTTCCCGTCAGCACCGAAAGTCACCTCTACTTTATCAGGACTTTGGGCATGATGGATTAGCCAACTGCCATCTGGCTGCGGTACGGCAATCATGTGATCTGGGGTATCGCCCGAAACTGGATCACGATCTTTGTCGCACGACCAAGCTTTAAATCCTACTTTTCCAAAATATGAATATACCCCGAGCTTCATTCCATTGTAATGGATATAATATTTCCGCGTACCGATTGTTACGTTCTCTCCGTTCTTCGTTTGCACTTCAATCAAGTAATCTGAGGGAATATCTGCGCGCTTTGCCCAACCAGAACTTTTTTCATCTGGCACTGCACCATCGGGCAAAGGAATACATTTATTTGCTGAATTTACCGGTAACTGAACACAAGCTGCAAACAGTAAAACAACGGGAATCAAAAAAACCGACTTTAACATTATAAACCTCCTTGGGTAATATTATAAAAGTACGATAATATCTTCTCTATATTAAATTGATAAGTATATTTTGTCAACGACAAATTTACGGCTGAACGCGGCTTTTGAGAATTCCGACGCCGGGATCATCGGGCATGTCGGTCTTTACCGCCGGCGCTATTGCCGAAATAGGATTTCCGGTAAACAAATCATTGCCGCTTAAGATAGCGTCATTTATAACCGGCACAACACTTCCAATCTTTGTAACCGAAGGAGTTAAGGAAAGCTGAAAAATCGCTTCATAAGGATCAAGAAGAACGCCTGTTGCCGCCTGAATTTTTCCGATATTCCAGGATAGTTCACTGGTTCTTTCGTTAAATTCCAGTAGAGCGCTTCCAGCTCCCGCTTTTTTATCAAGCCACTTTACGCCTTCTGGAAGTGTCGCCTTAACAACAACATTGTTGAGATCGTTAGAATAATTTGTAACCAGCCAATGGATGGTAAAAGTCGTGGTTTGATTTACGCGCGGCGGGATTGGCCCGGAGTTCTTTAAAACCGAATCATAGTAATACCCTCTCGCCTTCAAATCAGCCGCGGTATTAACCTTGATGGCGATATCACTAGTTGCCGAAAGAGATTTAACAGCAAGCGAAGGCGGAATAGTAAGCGTTTCCATGGTCGCCGAGACCTGAAGCAAGAAATTTTTATCGCGGAAAGTTCTGATAATGTAACGAGGCCTGACATTGACGTAAAAACTGACTTCGCCAGATTCATTAGGAGACAAATTCTTAAACTGCGGTTGATTGGCGGCGTTCCAGACAATCACATTGGTTACACTGTTATAAAAGCCGTCGGTTTTTAAAGTCGGCAAATCATACATTAAACCGTCAAGATTGGCTTTCAAAACTATGTCGGACAAAGCAACGCCGGTATTATTTTCGTAACTTATTTTAAACTGCAAGGAATCTCCGAGATTAGCCGTGATTGACGTCCCGTTATTAACGAATATATCAAGCCTAAGCGGAGAAGAGGCCAGATTGATTTGCGGCAAGGTTTCCAAAAATTTAAAGAATTTACCGTCTTGGGAGACTCCAATCGCCAAACTAAACTGAACATTCGTAACATTTTTTAAAATACCCGAAACAACGATATCTCCTTCTTCGTTCGGGTTCAAGTCGCCTAAATTCCAACTATTATTGTTTTTGGACGGCAACTTGTCGGAAGAAATAAAATTAAATTCGGAAGGATAAACAATTTCAATTACCGCGTTTTTAAAAACATGTTCGGTATTGTTCTTATAATGAACGATGAAGTTATTCTTTATATTTGGCAATACCGATTCGGGTGTTTTAAAGTCAATAAATAGAGCGGAGCCATAAATAGCTACTTCTTTTGTTGACTCGTTTTCAAAAGTTGAGCTGGTGTTTTGCGGTTTGTAACTTAGGCTAACTTCAAGTTTTTGAATGCTTTTATCGGTCCCGATAAAAGCTAGATTTATTTCTTGTTTGCCGCCGCCGCCGATGCCGATATTCCCCAGATCAATACTCTGGATAACTTTGCCGCCGGGAACCATTGCATTCTGCGGATAGCGAACGGTCAAAACTGCGTTTTGAAGAATTTGTTTGGTATTGTTCCAGTAAGACACGGAATAAGAAGCGGGCTCGCCGCTAGCAACCTGTGCCGGCCCAGAAACTCCAAAGTCAACCTGGGATTTTTTAAAAGATGTCAGCCAAAAATAAAAACCGACACCGCTAAAAACGACGATTGTTAAGAATACAATGCTTGAAATAAACAAACTCTTTTTTTGCCTTGGGGAAAAAAAACGGATTGCTTGAGACAGCGAAGGGCCGGAAAGCTCCGGTGAAGTTTGCGAAGAAGAAGGAATTTCTACCATAAATTTATTTAGATTTATTATAGCACATTGAAATCCCCCAGATAATACCTGGCTTCTTCAAAATTATCCCCAAACCCCATTATTTTAGTAAAGCCGGATTTAAAATCGCTTAAAAATTTGTCAGCACTGCCATTTTCAACATCTCTTGCTTTTAAAAAACCTTCAAGAATAAAATTCCACAACACTTCGTCTTTTTGCGGCTCTTTTAACATTGTCAAAGCAAAATTAGCCATTTTTGTAAAAAGCGTAATTTTATCGGGAGCAGTATTGTTAAGCAGCGGCCCATGCGAAAGAGCGGTAGTAATAATAAGTTCGCCGCCTTTTTTTGAAATCAGTTCAACCCAAACAAAATTAAACGGTTCAAGATGGCCCGTAAGTTTGGCATTGATTTTTCGAACACTTCCCGCCGTAGCCCTCACCTTGCCGAAATCTTGCGTATATAAATGATAAAGGCGATCAGCTTCAAAAATATCCTCCCGTTTTAAAACAAGCGCGTTAGTTTGATAAGAATTCATTTTTAAAAATAAAAAATCCTATTAGGATTATCTAATAGGACTTACAAAAGAGCAAACTCACTAAAAGAGTTGAGGACATGATCGACCAATCCGTAAGCAACACTCTCTTTGGCGTCCATCCAAAAATCAAGACGGTTGATGTCGCTCTCAATCAGGTCTGGCGCCTTATTCGTATGCCGGGATAAAATGCCGATGTAAAGAGTTTTGACTTTGTTGAACTCTCTGACTTGATTTTCAACCTCTTTCGGATCACCGCCGAAATGACTTCTGGGCATATGAATCATCGTCCGAGAATTCGGAAGTATATATCTGTGGCCCGGCTCGCCGCCTACTAGAATTGGAACCGCTGCCGAAGCCACTACTCCCGTGGCAACTGTGTAAATAGGCGAGCGCGACGCCTTCATAATGTCATAAAGATTAAGGTAGGCCGACGCCAAACCGCCGGGCGAATCAATCATCAGCTTAATAGGTTCGCGATTGAGCGAATCAAGATAAATAATTTGGTCTATAACACTGCGTGGAGAAGACGCCCAGTCAAAGGGTATTGAACCGTCGTTGTAATAAGCAAGGCCGCCCGTTCCATCAAGCTGGCAATCAAGAAAAAGCAGGCGTTCTTCAAAAAACAACTGACGAAGGAATCTTGCGTTACTGCGTTTGAAATTATTGTTGCTCACCAGCATGACGGAGCCTCTTTCTATTTTTATTTAAAAGATCAAATTGACAGTACTCTTAAGTTACAAGTTAATTTACATTTTGGCAATACCTATCCAGATATCCTTGCTTTCCAACTTAAAATGACGGTCAATAAGCAAACCGTCTTTAATTACGCCGACAAATTCAATTTTTCTCGCGCCGACTTCGGAAGTTAAAGTTTTTTCCCATTTCGAAATAATTTTTTGGATATTTTCTTCTCCTTTCATATAAACCACTATCGTTTCTTTAGGCGTTAAACCTCCGTCTTTTCTCATACCTTGAATCTGGCGGGCTATTTCTCTGGTCAAGCCCTCTTCTTTCAGTTCGGTGGTAATTTTTGTGTCTAATTCTATTTTATCGCCAAAAACAATTTCTTTGACATTTACCTCATCTTTAATAAGATCTAAAAGTTCTGGGTATTTTTTCAACCCGGTTTCGGCAATGGTAAGCGCTTGAAGCGGCTGGCGCACTTTGATGCCCGCTTCCGCCCGAAGAGCCAGTGCTTCGGCAGAAATTTCTCTAACTAGGCCCATTTGTTTTTCTAATTTTAAATCAATAAGTTTTTTATCGGCTTTTGGCCAGTCGCATAGATGAACCGATTCCGGCATTTTATCTCTTTTCAAAAACAAATAAATTTCTTCCGATAAAAACGGCAGAAACGGAGAAATAACTTTTACTAAATTCAAAAGCACGAAATAAAGCGTTTCGGCAGCCTCCTCTTTTTCTTTTTTAGATTTTGGCCTCTGAAATCTCTCCCGAGAACGCCGTATATGCCAAAGGGAAAGATCGTCAATAAAGAATTCTTCGATAGCCCTGCTGGCGTAAGCCGGATTATACTTATCCAGATTTTGGGTAACCTTTTCTATCAGATTATTCAGACGCGACAAAATCCAAAAGTCTAACAAATTTTGAGGATTGGTGCCGCGCCCGCCTAAATTTCCGGTGGAAATTTTGGCGGGTAAATAAGTTTTAAAAAAAATAAAACTATTCCAAAAATTAATAAGTTTCCTTTCGGATTCTTTAGCGGCGCCGTACCCAAATTTTAAGTTATCCGCCGGATTCTGTTTAACATACATCCAGCGCATAACGTCAACGCCGATTTTTTCCGCCGCCTCGTCAAACCAGATGGCATTTCCTTTTGATTTATGCATCTCCTCTCCTTTTTCATCCCGAACCGAAGCATAACCGAAAACTGTTTTCATTGGCGGTAATTTTTCTAAAACAGTACTCATTACGATAAGAGAATAAAACCAATTTTTAAATTGTCCGGGAAAAGACTCGCAAACCAATTCTGCGGGAAACCATTTGCGCCAAAATTTTTTGCCCGGCACGTTACTGCCATCGGGCAGTTTTACGTGCTCATTAAAATATCTCATCGTTGAGTAGGGAACGATTCCGGCATCCAGCCAGGGATTGCCGACATCGAGAATACGCGAAGTTTTTTCATCGCACTTGGGACACTTAATCTTAATTTCGTCAACGTAGGGCCGATGCAAATCTAAATCGCCTTCATTATTATAGGGCCAATTATGGCCCGCCATTTCAACAACGGAACCAGTTACTCCGTCAATGCTAAACTTTTCAAATGCTTCTTCATTTTTATAACCCTGGTAGGAACTGGCGGCCGCAATTATCGGATTAGCATGGCTTACTATCAAAATCGTTTTGCCTTCATATTTCCTGTCCGTTTCTTTCAAAAAATCCATCATCCTTTTTTTGACATCTTTTAAGTTTTCACCGCCGCTTGGTCTGACGACATATTGATCCACCTTGCCACCAAAAAGCGAATGCCAATCCCCATGAGTGCGCCCGTTATAAGCCCCGGAGTCGTGTTCACGGAGCCGCTTGTCATAAATTATTTTTTGGCCCAAAGCGCCGGAAATAATTTGGGCGGTTTCTTTCGTCCGCAATAAGTCGGAAGAAAACACCAAATCCACGCTTTTTTTCTTAAACCACGGAACAAGTTTTTCAATTTCTTTAGCACCCCTTATGGTTAATAAGTACTTCTTTTTTTCCGGATAAGAAGAAATGATTTTTAGCCGATTGTTTTCCGCCTCGCCGTGACGCAGAAAAATATAATGATTAAGTTTTTTTGGCGAGAACTTGTCAAAATCAGCGAGCGAACCGATAACCTCAAAATTGCCGCACCGGCACTCAAAAATGGGCAGCGCCAATCCCCAATATCTTTTCTTGCTAATCAACCAGTCGGACATATTTTTCAGCCAGTCGATTTCCCTCTCCAGACCAAAAGAGGGAATCCATTTTATTTTTTTAGCTATTTTTATAAGCGGATTCCTTAACTTGTCCATTGATATGTACCACTCATCGGCAATTTTCCATACCAATTCGGTTTTGCACCTCCAGCAGATAGGATAACGATGGGTATATTTGGGGGCGCTAAAAAGAAATCCGGCGGTTTTTATGTAATCAATTATTATTTCGGGGCGTTCTTTCGCGTTTTGGCCGCTAAATTCTCCAAGCCCTTTCACATAAAAAGCTGCGTCATTAATCAAATCAATTGCCGGAATTTTTATTTTTTTCCCCAATCTGTAATCTTCGGTGCCTTGACCGGGTGCGATATGAATCAACCCCGTTCCTTCGGTTTCACTAACCGGCAAAATTCGTGAGTCGGTGGCAACAACCTTGTGAATAAAGCCGGATAAAGCTTTTTTAACAGCTGGCAAGTTATCAAAAGGTGATTTGTAAGTTAAATCGACTAACTCTTTTCCTTTAAAAGTCCTGATAATTTTAAGGTTTAATCTTTCAGCTGCTTCTTTTATAAGATAATAGGAAGCTCCGCTTCCAAGTTCACTTGGAAGCGGAGCTTCCAAGTCAGTTGCTTCCACGTAAATTTTGTCGGGATCTACGGCTACCGCCGCGTTTCCGGGAAGAGTCCAGGGAGTTGTCGTCCAAACCAAAAGATAGGTATTTTTTTTGAAAATGTTGGAAGCTCGGTTTCCAACAATAGGATATTCTATGTAAACGGAATCATGGGTAACTTCTTTATAATCCTCGGTAAGTATCTCATGCTGGGAAATGGCCGTACCGCAACGCCAGCACCAGGGAACAACATCGTGCCCTTTGTAAAGCAGTCCTTTTTCTTTACATTTTTTCAAAAAGTGCCAGATGGCAACATTGTTTTCATTAGACATTGTGTAGTAACTGTTCTTCCAATCCATCCATTGGCCCAACCTGATTGATTGATTTGTTTGAATCGCGGAATACTTTCTCACGCGCTCTTTACACTTTTCAACGAATTTGGCAATGCCATATTTTTCAATGTCTTTTTTTGACTTAAAACCCAATTCTTTTTCCACCTCAACTTCAACCCAAAGCCCTTGGGCGTCAAATCCGTTTTGAAACCTCTGGTCAAATCCTCGCGCCGCTTTATATCTTTGGAACAGATCTTTGTAGGTTCTCCCCCACGCGTGATGAACTCCCATTGGATTATTGGCGGTAATCGGCCCGTCTAAAAACGACCAACTTTTTTGGCCTTTAATTTTTTTCCGCAGCTTCTCAAAAATTTGATTATTTTGCCAAAAATCAAGGATTCTTTCTTCAGTTTTGGGACCAAAAGATTCTATCATAATTTTACATCTTATCAGGAGCTTTTATCCCCATCAAGTTCAAAGCGTTTCCTAAAACGATTTTAGTTGCCGTAACCAAAGCCAATCGCGCGGAGGTTAACTTTTTGTCTTCTGTAATCACTCTTTCTTTTTCATAGAAATTGTGGAACTCCCGCGCCAGTTCCAGAGCATAGCGCGGCAAGCGATGGACTTCGTAATTTATCGCGATATCACTTAAAACCTCGGGAAACTCGGTGAGTTTCCTAATTAAATCAAATTCGGCATTTGTTTTTAATGCACTAAATTCAGAGCTTAAGACCTCGGCTTTAGAGACCTTTGCTTTGCGCAAATTAGAGACCTTTGCTTTGCGCAAAATTGAGGAAAGCCGCGCGTACGCGTACTGCACATAATAAATCGGATTTTTTTGCGAACGTTCTTTGGCTAGCGATAAATCAAAATCCATGTGAGTATCGGATGAATACATCAAAAAGAAAAATCTCACGGCATCAAGCCCAATCTCACCAACCAGCTCGTCTAAAGTAACAAAAATTCCGGCTCGCTTTGAAACCTTTGCTTTTTTACCGCCGGAAACGAGGCGGACAAACTGAATCAGCACTATTTTTAAGCGCTCCGAATTAATCCCCAATGCTTTTAAAGCCCCCATCAAGCGCGGAATGTCTCCATGATGGTCGGCTCCCCAGATATTTATCGCTTTATTAAATTTTCTTACTTCAAATTTATTTAAATGATAAAGAATGTCAGACATAAAGTATGTTTCGTCGCCATTACTTTTTATCAAAACCCGGTCTTCGGTATCGCCTAATTCCGACGTTTTCATCCAAGTGGCGCCATCTTTTTCATAAATTAAATCTTTGCGCATTAAATCTTCCATTACTTTTTCATACTGTCCCCCCTTATAAAGGGACTTTTCAGAAAACCAAACATCAAAATTTATTCCGAGCTTTTTTATAACCGGCTTTATATGCGTATTTAAAATTAAATCAACCGATGCCTGCCCGGCTTCTTCAATGCTAAAATTTTTGTCTATCTGTTTTGCCAAGTCGTTAATATAATCTCCTTTATATAAATTTTCTAATTCGGTTTTTTCTAAACTCAAATTCTCGCCCTGCGCTAGCTTGATTGATCTTCCAAGAGCAAGAATTTGGCCACCCCTATCATTTATATAAAACTCGCGAGTAATGTTATACCCTTGTGTTTCCAAAATATTAGCCAGCACATCACCATAAAACCCTCCTCGGCCATTAGCCATTGTTAAGGGCCCGGTGGGATTGGCAGAAATAAATTCAACTTGAACTTTGTAATTTTTACCGACATCAGAATTTCCGTATTTATTTTTTTCTTTCAGAACTTCCTTAAGTTGATGACGGAGACATTCGGGCGACAGAAAAAAATTAATAAAACCGTTCACGGCATCAATTTTTGAAAATTCTTTCTTGTCCGCCGAAACTTTCTTGCCCGCCACAGCTTTAGCGTAGGAGGGAGTGAAGGCGGATATTTTTTGGCTATTTAACTTTTTAACTAATTCTTCGGCAATTATTTGCGGTGATTTTTTTCCGCCTGAGGCGAGATCTCGCCCCTTTTGGGCGGATAAAATTTTGGCAAGCAAAAAAGCGACGTTTGACGAATAGTCGCCATGTTCTCTATTCTCGGTAACTTTAACTAAAACCTCTCCCCTAAACTCCGGAGCGATTTTTCGAATAATGTCGTTTAGATAGGTTTTTATAAGCTCTTTCATTCCATACATATTTTAACCCGATTTTGATAAAAATAAAACTACTGATAGAATTCGGGTATGGCAATATTCTCCGAAAACCGAAAGGCTCACTTTGATTACGAAATCCTAGAAATTTTTGAGGCAGGCTTAGTGTTGTCTGGCGCCGAGGTTAAGTCAATAAAAGGAGGGCGCATGAACTTAGCCGGCTCTTACGTTAACTTCCATAATGGCGAACCCTATCTAATCGGCGCTTCAATCGCTCCTTATCAGCCAAAGAACCAGCCATCCGACTACGACCCGTCTCGCTCAAGAAAATTGCTTTTGAATAAAAAAGAAGTTGACTATATTTCCGGTAAAACAAAACAAAAAAGCTTGACTTTAGTGCCTTTAAAGGTATATAATAAAGGCCGCCGAATTAAACTGGAATTTGGTTTGGTCAGGGGTAAAAAGCAGTATGACAAACGCGATGCTATAAGCCGACGAGAAATAGAGAGAGAAATCGACAGAAAAATTAAACAAGAGCATGGGAGTGACGGGCTTCGATAGAACTTGAAAATTAAATATGCAGGACGAGGATATCTCGTAACCTTGAAAATCCGTCCCGCAGTTGCGGGATGCGACAATCCCCGAGATCCAGCAAATAACTGGCAAAACAAATTTAACTCCTGCTTTAGCTTTTGCTTAAGTAGGTTTTACCCCGCGAAGCTTTAGCGTAGTGGGGCATCGGTCGCCTGACGCCCAGTAGGACGATACCGGTGTCAACAATTGGGCTCTAACCTGAAAATTCTTCGGTTCGGGTTGAACTAAAGAAGAAATTGGGAACCTTCCATTTTGACTGTTTCAAGGAGGATTTTCAAAAAATTCAAACAGCCTACGCCTGTAGAAATATTTAATTAAAAATTCTAGATGCGAGTTCAACTCTCGCCACTTCCATTCGACTCGTCTCTCGCTAACGCTCGAGACTCGCTCATGGCAAGCCACTCGTTGTAATTAACTTGAGTCGCTCACTATTGAACAAGTCGAATGTCCCGAGCGTAGTCGAGGGACACAATAAAATATCAGATAATTATCTGGTATTTTATTTTTATAGATGCTATATAATTTTTATGCATTACGTTTATATGATAAAAAATTCTTCTGGCAAATTGTATGTTGGTGTAACAGAAGATTTAAATAAAAGACTTTACTACCACAACACTAAACAAGGTGCTAATTTTACTAAATATAAATCTAAATTTGAAATAGTTTTTGAAGAAAAATATCCCACTCTTGCAGAAGCACGAAAACGTGAGGCTCAAATTAAGAAATGGCGCAGAGAAAAGAAAAAAATACTAATAAAAAGATTCATTGCCGGATTGTCTACTAAATTATAAAAAACGGAAAACCCGCCGTTCACTTTTGTTACTAGATGGGGTTGACTTATGCATAAAACCCGTGTATATTGGATTTTATCAGAAACTTAAATATAAATTTCTAACGGGACTTGTTAAAAAAACTTAAAATCAACAATCAAATAACCGCCGTAGAGTTGAGAGTAACAGATGAAGACGGGGAGCAAATCGGCATTATGAGCCGTGAAGAGGCGTTAAAGTTAGCCCAAGAAAGGGGCCTTGACTTGATTGAAGTGGCGCCAATGGCCAAGCCGCCGGTAGCCCGGATCTTCGACTACGGCAAATATCTTTACCGTGAGCAAAAGGAAGAAAGAAAACAAAGGGCTAAACAGAAAAAAGACTCTTCAAAAATCATCCGGCTCAATTTGAACACCGGTTTGAATGACTTAAAAATCAAGGCGGAAAAAGCAAGCGAGTTTCTAAAAGAAGGCACCCACGTTCAAATAGAACTTGTTTTAAAGGGCCGCGCCAAATACCATAAGACTTTTTCCGATTTAGGCAAGAAAAAAATTGAGGATTTTCTAAAATTAATCAGCACGCCAAATAAAGTTATTTCGGAACTAAAAAAACAGCCTCGAGGATTTAACATCACAATTATCAAACAGTAAAGACATTTTTTTATAAAGCGTTGCGGGCAGGCAGAATAAAATTAATATGCCTAAAATAAAAACCAACAAATCAATACAAAGCCGCATTAAAATAACCGGAGGGGGTAAATTATTAAGGCGCCCAACACATCAGTCGCACTTCAATGCCAAAGAATCTTCTAGACAAACACGAATAAAACATGGGGTTAAGCAGGTAAAAAAAAGTGATTATAAATCGTTTATAAAATATCTTCCGTATGCCAAGAGTTAAACGAGGGAAAATAGCGTTAAAAAGACGCGAAAAAATATTAAAATATACCAAGGGTTTCAAGTGGGGCCGTAAATCAAAAGAAAGAGCCGCTAAAGAAGCTCTGCTTCACGCGTGGGTTCACGCTTACCGCGACCGGAAAGTCAAAAAAAGAACTAACCGCGCTCTTTGGCAAATTCAGATTAATGCCGCGGTAAGACCGGAAGGATTAAATTATAGCCGATTTATGCACGGCCTCAAAAAAGCCAAAATTGAAATTGACAGGAAGATTTTATCGGAACTGGCGCGCAGCCATCCCGAAATTTTTAAGGAAATAATAGAAAAAGCTAAAATAAGTTAAAAAAGAAAAAAGCCGCTTTTAGCGGATTTTTTCTTTTTTAAGTAATAGTGTTTTTTTATCCGCACCGCGATTGTAGCCGCCAATTTTCCCGTCCGAACGAATCACTCTATGACAAGGAATTTTTGGATCAAAATTTTTATTTAAAATATTGCCGATCGCGCGCCACGCCTTCGGTTTCCCCGCCTCCTGGGCAATTTCTTTATAGGTCGCCGTTCTCCCTTTGGATACTCTCCTAACTGCCCTAAAAACTTTTTCTTTAAAACTATATTTCATAATAAAAAATAAAAAAATAACAAATGAGTAAATGTAGCCGGTCATGCGATAGTTGGACAAACTGCAATTTAATACTAACTCTCTAGATAAATCGGTTGCCCGCTTTCTAATGATTCCAGGCACTTTACAACCCTTACCATGGCTTTCGGATTTAATAATTTTATAGCTTCCTGCGGCTTAGAAAATTTATATTCGCTAATCTCCTTTTGGTCTATATTTATGCATTTAATCTTTTCTATTCCCAAAATTCCACCGAAAAATATAAATTTTAATGCATCGCCTTTTTCACGATTATGGGTGTAATCAACCAATAAGAGATCTTTAATTTTAACGTACAATCCTATTTCTTCTTTCACTTCGCGTCTACAACCCGCTAGTGGCGACTCGTCTTTATCAACTATTCCTCCTGGTAAAGTCCAATTTGGTTTATAAGATGGTTTAACAATTAAAATTTCTTTTTTCTTGTTAAGAAACAGAGCCGCTGACGCAACTCTTTTCCTTGGTAAATTTTTATAAAATTTTTTATCTATCATTATATTTTCTTTAATTTAAATTTTTTAATCCAGTCCTAATCTTCTAACTTAATTTCAGTTATTCGTGCGATCGTTGGACAAACTGCATTTTAAACTCTTGCTAAATCAAACATTAAAGTAAGCCGAACCTATTCCTTAAGTCGAACTCAATATCGACATCTCTCACTCTTAAGTATCTTATATAAGGTACTAATTCAAAAATCTCAGCTATAAAATCAATTTCATTTTTACATTCATGGGGATGGATAAAAACACTTTTTTGCATTGGATAAAAACCAATTTCCTTAAGTTTTACAGCCAGCGCCGTTCTTCCTTTTTTCTTATCTTCGGGAATATCAAAAGTTACTACGCGCCATAATCTATCCCATTTTAGAGGTTTTTTGATTTCAATTTTATCTAAATTGTAAACTAAAACCTTTTTTTGACCCACTTCAGTTAAGACAAGGCGAACAGTGCCATCTTTATTTTCTTTATAATCTATAATTTTTGCCTTGTATAATTTCTTTATTGATTCTCTTAAACTGCGCTCATTTACCTTTCTCCACTCTTTGGCAACGTCTTTCAAAATCTTAAAGTAGGCATCGGGACGGCCCGTCAAAGATAAAACGAGTCCCGCTTGCAAAAGCAATAAAACTTTTTTTCCCACGTGTCCTAAATGTCGCATTATCCAAGATAGTATCAAAAAATTTTGCGGTCGGTCAAGCGATCGCAGGACGAGCTACAAATCAACTGAAACAAAAAAATATTGAAACCAAAACCTTTAAACAAATACCACGCGCGGTAAAATCGAAGGGGAAATGTCGCTATTTTACTTTAATAATTTTAACATTTCTTTCCACGGCCTCGTGTTAACAATATCCGATGACTTGGCCCAGCCGCGGCGCGCTTGAGCGATGCCAAATTCCAAGTAATGGAAACTGTTTTTTGAGTGAGCATCGGTATCAATGGATAGTTTTACTCCGGCCCCAACCGCTTTGCGAATATATTCGTCTTTCAAATCAAGACGGTGGGGATCAGCGTCAATCTCAAGAACGGTGCCGGTTTCTTTAGCTATTTTAATGATTTCATCTATATCAACATCGTAGGGTTCGCGCTTTTGAATTAATCGGCCGGTGGGATGAAATAATATATCGGCATTTTTATTTATCATCGCCTTTATAATTCGTTTTGTTTGTTCTGCACGGGAAAGATTGAAATGCGAATGAACTGCGATCCCGACGACATCAAGCTTGGCTAAAACCGCATCTTCTATATCAAGCGAGCCATCTTTTAATATATTGACTTCAGCACCTTTTAAGATCCTGAATTTTGTCCCGCCGATGCGGGATTGAATTTTATCTATTGCAGCCATTTGTTTTAGTAATTTTTTTTCGTCGGAGCCGCCGGTCATCGCCAAACTTTTTGTGTGATCGGTAATGGCAATATATTCTAACCCCGCATCAAACGCGGCTTTTGCCATTTCTTCTATCGAGTTTTCACCATCAGTCCAATTAGTTTGGACTTGAAGATCCCCTTTTATTTCGTTGTATCCTATAAGTTTCGGAAGTTTATTTTTTAGAGCGACCTGAATTTCACCGCTATCAGTCCTTATTTCCGGAGGCGGTGTTTGCATTTTCAATGTTTTATAAATTTCTTCTTCGGTTCTTCCGACAATTAACTTTTTTCCTTTAAAAAGTCCGTACTCATTCAATTTATAACCCATTTTCTCGGCTAAGGCTCTCAAAGTTATATTATGCCGCTTGTCACCGGTAAAATACTGTAAAGTAGCTCCGAAACTTTTATCGGCCACAACACGAATATCGGCATCCATACCATTTTTTAGCCGCACCATTGTTTTCGTAGACCCAGAAGAATAAACATGGGCGATTTCCGGAATTTTCAAGAAAAAATCTGTCACTTCTTGTGGTTTGCTCGAAGTTACTAAAATATCCAAATCACCGACTGTTTCCTGCATTCTTCTGATAGAGCCGGCGATCGCTACGCGATCTACCGATTTTATTTTTTTCAACCGGTCTTCTATTGTTCTTGCAAGCGGTAAAACATCTCCCAAAAGAAACCGCCCGCTGGATTTTTTTAAAAACTCAATGCCTTTTAAAATTTTTTGTTCCGTTTTGCCGCCGAAACCCGCCATTTTGGCGATTTTTCCGGCTTTGGCCGCTTTTTCCAAATCACCGATATTTCTAACTTTAAGTTTCTTATAAAGCCTGAAAATCGCTTTTGGCCCAACG
Source organism: Parcubacteria group bacterium (assembly GCA_016186325.1). Lineage (NCBI taxonomy): Bacteria > Parcubacteria group bacterium. The sequence continues at coordinate 45,153 of JACPLW010000005.1, forward strand.
CCTTCAACTCTCGACAATTCGCTTATGTTGACCGGCAATGATTTTTTTAACATTTGATAATATTTTAAATGACCGGTTTTAATAAGTTCTTCAATCTTTTCCGCGATAGAAATGCCAACGCCGGGGATATCTTCAACGGCTTTTAATCCGCCTTTTTTATATATTTCCGCTACTTCCTCTTCAAGATTTTCAATGGAATAACCGGCTTTTTCGTACGCGCGAGGTTTGAAAGGTATCCTTTTTATTTCTAAATATTCGCCTATTTCATAAATAATTTTCGCTATTTCTTTGTTGCTTAGTTTCATAATTTATCATTTTCGTGTTGATGATCCATTTCAACTACCGTACTGTAAAGTGAAATCATAATTACCACGCCGACTAAAGATAAAACACCAACAATAATAAAAAGATTTTGAAAACCCAGGCGTTCCGCTAAAATACCTCCTATGGCAGCCGCGCCTGCTGCCGCAAGACCGACACCGATATTTTCTAAAGTCCATTCAGTACCTTCTTTTTCTTTATCGATATGACGCGTAAAAATCGCATACCAACCCGGATTGGCTAAGGCACCGCCAATACCCAAAATAACCTGGGCTAAATATAAATGAGCGGGTGTTTCTACAAACAAATAAATAAAAGGTACGATACTTACCAGTGTTGAGCCGGCAACCATAAAAAGAAAATCGTCTCTTTCGCCCTTGTGGCGATCTATATAGCGAGCCACAGGCATCTGCGCTAAAGCTCTCGTCAATAAGTTGATTGTGGCGGCAAATCCTACGGTAGTAATAGTGGCGCCGATAATTTGATTCGTAACGAAAATAGCAAAAATAGGGCCGATTAACCCGAAGGCGGAAAAAAACATTATATCACCCAGCACTAAAGTTCTTATTACTTTATTAACTAATGATGTAAACATGTATTTTATTCTAACACATTAGCGTCCCTGCGAGGAATTGAACCTCGATCTCAGCCTTCGGAGGGCTGCGCTCTATCCGTTGAGCTATAGGGACTTATAAAGAACGGATTCAAAAAACGTTATACCAGATTTCAAGCGCTGCTCCCAAAACCGCAAACAATCCGATGGCATAATAAGTAAAATTTGGTAAGTTAATTTCGTAAGCCGGTTTTATTTCCGACGTTTTTGATTTTTTATGAATCAATAAAACCGTAACTGCTTGAAAACCAAAAAACACCGCCCCAATAAGACCGATTATAGTTATAAAATTTCTAGCGCCCAATAAAAATAAAGATATCGGGATCAAGCCGGTCAGAAGCCAGGCGAGCCATTTATTTAGTTTAAAGTCATACCATAAAGTTTCCTTAAAATATACGCCATGGCTTAGCGAGGCGCCGGCAATAGCGAGAAGGCCCAAGAGCGATCCAAGAAATAAAATGCTTCCGGAGTTTAGAGCGCGCGCCAAACCAGATATGGCATCAGCGGAGGTAAGAGAACCGGAAACGCCGACAACGATAAAAATAAAAGCCAAATAAATAATTGGCGGAATCAGCGTTCCATAAAGTATTGCTCGTTTTAATTTATTTTTCGTAGTTCCTAAAATGTCTTCCATCTCCGGTATCACGGCGTAGCCCGTAATGGCGAATAATATGATGCCGTAAGGCAATAATAAATTTTTTATATTTATCTCTTTAAAATTTTCTGGATTTACGTAACCGGCGCCCAGTAATGAAATTATAACGATTATAAAAATTATAATGGAACTTACGAAAAATTCGGCCCGACCAAAGATTTTCGGTCTGGCTAAAACCGCGAAAAACCAAAAAAAGAAAAAGGTTAATGAACCCCAGAAAGCGCTTTTGTTAAAAATCAAAGCAAGAAATTCGCCGCCCAATATTATATAAACAAGCAACACGCCGGCGCTCCCCAATAAAACGGAAATTTTAACAGCCCACTCCCATCTCGTTCCTAAATACTCTTTAGCAAATCCAACCAATCTTTTTCTTCCTTTAGTCCTTAATGCAATTTCTCCCAGAATCTCTTGAATTATCAATACCATTAAAACTAGTAAAATTAATTCAAAAAATCCAATTAAAAATCCTGAATGAAAAAAGGCAAATGGCAAACTAAAAATGCCGGCGCCAATAGTAGTGCCGACAAGAGCAAAAACCGCTAACCAAAAATTTTTATCAAGTTTATTAATCATCACAATGTTCACCAAAAAAGATGCACCCATCATAACTTAAAAAAACAACGAAAATCAATTTGGCCGCGACTCTCACTGACAATCGGACTGTGAATAAGAAGAATCATAAGCATTAATCACCAAGGTCGTTGTGACCATAAGAAACAACTAAATCATTAAGTCACATCGCGCTACATTTGCCTTAATGAGGCAAAATCCTGCGTTATGTGTAAATAAAATAAAAATCTAACCAGGCCTTTATTTTATAAGTTAGAATATTCCACCGGCGAGGCCTTGACACGATTTTTTGATTTTAAAGTAAATCCACCACTTGTGGATAACTCCAACATGTCGCTTACCGGGAAGGGGCCCCGCTTTGCGGGGCAAAGCAAGAATCGAAGTCCGACCTTGCATCAGACTTAATAACATCTTCTTAACAATCTTTAAACATTCTGTTAACAGCATATAAACATGGAAATAAATAATAAATAATTCATTTTCCTCGCCCCGTATACAACTTGTTGTTGTACGGGGCTCGCGCGCTCGCTCCGCCAGCTCTTCGCTCGCTGTCCGATGAAAGCGTTTTACCCCGCCATGGCGGGGACCATGCTAAAACGCTTTCATAAGTTTCGGAAAATAATTTATTTATCATTTCTCCACTCAAAAACAAGTGAATTCGGGCTCAGTTATTTTTTGAGGCAGGATATATTTGTTCTCGAGCGGGGTTATGAGCGCGAAGCGGGCATGGTGTCCCGCGAAGCGGGACGAGCGAGCGCGAATCCCTGAGCGAGCATCCCGCAACTGCGGGGAGCGAGGAAAGCGAGAGAATAAATATATTCTGACGATAGAAGTACGTGAGGAAAATGATTTATTTGTTATTTCTTTGCTATTTCCAAGAATGATATAGGCGGGCGAAAAAATATTAAATTCGGCTATAATAAACGTCGCGACATGATAACTTCTATCCGCCCGGCTGGCAGATAAAATTTAGCCATGGTAGCCGCTTAGATGGCAACACATGGCCTAATGACGGAGTAGAAATGTGGAAAGCAGTCACTTAAATTTAAGCAGCTTCTTTTTCGTTACTATCCAGCAGATTAAGAATTTGCTCTCTTTCAGCATTTTCCATTTTTCGTATCGGTAAAATTAAATATGGCGGTTCAAAAGGCAGAAAAAACGTTTTCTCTTGGCGGGTATCGGGTTGGAATTTTTCTTTCATTTTAAGAGTCTCATCTTCTTGCAAGCTTGACAGTTCTTTTAAAATCTCTTTCTGTAGCCAGTTTTTCGGCGCCTCTATAAAAGAGGCGCTCGATTTTTCTTTGTTAGATAGGCCGGGACTTTTTATTATTTTTGAGGAATCATTGTATTTTTGTAAAAGATTTTCGCTTTTTTGAAAAGCATTTTCGTGTTTTTGGACATATTTTATTTCTTTTTTCGAAGATAGCGCATCTGATATAAACTGGTTTGAAAGTTTATTTTTAGCCGTAGAATGATTGGGGTCAGAATATTTTTTAATATATTCAAGAACCCATTCACTGGTTGTAATATAATAACTACCCAATTTCTTACCCTTGAGCTTGTTTTGCCGAATCATTAAGCCCAAATGGTCGCGAGTATAGCCGTAAAGCTGGGCCGCTGTTTTAAGCGATAAATATTTCACAGAATCATTGGTTTCCATAAGATCCTAAATTAATATAGTTATTTTAAGCAGTTTATACAATTTAGGCAGTTGTGATATCTTAATAAAATGGCTGAAATATCTGAAAAATCTTATCGTAAGAGCGATATGAAATAAGTCCTTTTTTTATTATACCAAAAAATGAAAGCTCCGTATCGCCGGATCTGTGGACAACTCCAACATTCGATTTGCGAAGTCGGAGCTATTATATTTAGAAACTAACTTCAAATTGTCGTTTTACCAGGCCGTATGATCCCAGCGACTTGATAGTAAAGTTTGGATAACTACCGGTCACAGTTGTCGAAATTGAAGCACCATTAGACATTGTTGGCGACGGAACTGGTGCGCCCTTTCTGATTTGGTATAATTGCCATTCAATCCCGGAATCGGCCGCATAGATGGCAATGGTTGAGTCTCCTGTATCGCTGGCTAGTTTTACCTGAGTAGCAACTATATTGGCAATTAAACCCGCGACCAATAAAACAATGGAGGAAATGACAACCGTCAAAATAAGAGCGATGCCTGATTGATTTTTATTTATTTCTTTCATGATTGTATAAATCTTTCACTGATTGTAGTTTGAATCTTGGAGTTAACAGATTGATTGCCGACCTTACTTGTAACACCGGTTGTTATTGTCACTCGAGGTTGCAAGCCGTCTCCTGCCGTCTGTCCTATTAAATAAAAATTTAAATAATCAACCGTTACTTCCGACCCAACCACTGAAAAGTAACTAGACCCCCCATTGGAGGATTTTTCAATGATTCGATTGTTTAGCCGATAGATAACCGATTCACCCCTGGCGTTTGTAAATGAAAGAGAATTAACGCTCCCGCCAAAATTTTTGCCGGTTCTGATTTCCCGTGCCATTGATTCAATGGTAAAACGAACATTATCGCCAACGTTGCGCAAAGCAATAATGCGCCGCTGGTTAATTGTCGCTAAAATAAAAATCCCCAAAACAACGGTTACAATCAAACCGAATATGCCGGTAGCAACCATTAACTCTATTAAAGTTAAGCCTTTTTCTGCCGTATTTTTTTTAAATTTTTTACTTAAAAACTTCATAACGTTAGACAAATCATTATTTCCAATTAAATAAATGTTCCTCAATGACAACGGAATACGACTGATTTCTTCTTTGCCAGCTTAGAGTAGAAATAACTCTTATTTCATAGCTTGAAAGGTTTAGGACTGAAATTTTTCGTTTAAAAATCGTTTGACTGCTTCCGGCCGAATAATCATAAACGCCATTTGAACTATTAAGCCTAAGGAATACGTCATTATAGGGACTTAACGAAAGCGAATTATAGGCAACATTATAATCTCCGTTCAATAAACCGTTATTCCATGATAAGTTTTGAAGCCAATTATTATCTCTTACATTTCTTACGACTTCTATGCCTTCTGCGGCTAAATTAGAGGCTACCAGCCGATCACCAAAATTTGACGCCGAAACTAACGAGCTGTTTATAAGTGTTAACGATGAAACAAGCGCTGTTACAATAACGCCCGTAGCCACAATTGTTTCAAGCAGAGTAAAGCCTGATTCTTTTTTGTTACTTATAAAATAATCTTGACTTATTTTTTTCATAAATTTAGCCGATACATCTAAAAAATCATTGAAAAGAAACTAAACCGGCTTTATTAACATTTACTTTCCGTGTTGCGGAGTTTTTATTCATTAAAACTATAGTTACTAAAGCTTGATCTGGGGTAAATCTTACGATTGGATCGGGTGGCGTAAAAACCGCATCCGACAAATTACCGCTTAAACTGCTTATTTTAATCCCTGATTCCAAATTTATCGTCTCAAAATCTTCGGTGCCATTGGCGGCTCTTATGAAATCTCTATCCGAACAATCAGGCAAGACCGCCGAATCGGCAAAAATGATGTAACTTGTTGAATTAGCGCCCGTAAAGTGAACGCCCCAGCCGCAGGGAATGCCGCTAGTTTTATAATTTTTAGATGAAAGCGCAAAAGATTGGGTGCGACGTAAATCCAAAGATAGTTTTTGAGCCGAACGAAAAAGCGCCGAATTTTGCTTTTCGAGTCCAATATTAAAAATAACGATGGCAGAAATTACAACAATGACGGAAACAACAACCATAATTTCAATAAGAGTGAATCCTTTACTCATCCCGTTAGAAATTTTATATTGATTAATCAATTCGTTATTAAGTTCAGTAATTATTTTTACTCTTAAAACTGAGAAAAATGGAAATAGATTTCTAACGGGACTCATATATTATTGAGATTTTATCGCCGTCTTGCAGGAAGATTTCATACGGCTTTAACATTTTTTTGCCGTTTAAATACCAATACCATGATTTTTCACTGTTTTTAACAAAGCTTTCAATGGCCGAAAGATTGCTTTTCTCATCAAGCCTGTAAGAAAAATCTCCGGCCTTTGATGCTTGAATTAGCGTGTCAATCGGCGTTTCGTTTTTGACTATGTCGCCCTCAAAACTTCTTATTTTACCGTTCCCAAAATCAATCGTTAAAACTACACTGCCAATAATTTCCATTTTTAGCTGATCGGCCACCGGGACAATTAACTCTTTTTTAAGAGAAAAGCCGACAACAAAACCAACGACAGTTAAAAGCAAGACGGCGCTTAGCATTAAAAAATAATCGTTATTTTTTTGTTTTTTTATGTTAGTCATCTAAAAAATGATAAAGCTTAATATTAAATCCGACAGAAAAAAAGCGATAATAGCGCCTGTAACCAAAAACGGTCCGAAAGCAACTTGGCTTTTTAGGGTCTTCTTGCCAAGCCCTACTAAGATTATACCAAATGTGGCGCCAAAAATAAAAGCCAGCGTTAAAGCAACGGCAGTTGATAAGGGATTTAAAAATAAAGCGATTAAAACAGCCAGCTTGGCATCGCCAAGGCCCATAGCCTTGCCATGAGAAAAATAAAAAAGCAAAAAGAAAAATAAAAACGCGATTACGGCAACTGAAAGCGGCCAAACAAGTATTTCAATATTTTGAAATTTGAAAGAGTTAAAAACGTTATATAAAAAAACAACGATAGTAACCGGATAGACGATTTTATCGGGAATAATTTTCCATTTAAAATCACAAACTGCGATAACTAAAAGCGCTGAAAAAATTAAAATTTCATAAAATGTATTCAGCAATTGGAAATTAGAAATTGGAAATTGGAAATTGTCGAGATTCTTGCTGAACACTAAAATCCATATCAGACCGGAAAGAATCTCGACTGTGGGATATTGCCAAGAAATCTTTTTACGGCAATACCGGCAACGACCGCGAAGGTACAAAAAACTTAATAAAGGCATTAAATCATACCACTTTAAGCTGGTTCTACATTCAAGGCACATTGAACGGCCAAAAAACCCACTCTTCAGTTGAAGGGTGGGTTTTTTCAAGCGGTAAATAACAACGTTTAGAAAACTGCCAAAAACTAAGCCCAAGATAAAAACTAGATAAGACATGGATCAAGTTTAGGCTTCGCGCTTTAGGATTTATTGAGCAATATCGTAACAGGCCTTGCCGGCAACGCCGCCACAACTTGCCGTATCGGCACCGGCAAATCCGGAGGTGTAGGCACTTGTATAAGGGCAGGCGCTACCGGTTGTGGAAGTACAATCTCTATCCTGGTTTAAAAGTAAACTTGTAGTGTCTTCTAAACTGGTGCCAATATGATATGACTGCGGGCCAATAGTGCCAGCGGGCGTATAATACGCATACCAATAACAGTTATCGGAATTGGCAGTGCAAACCGTGCCTGTAGGAGACAAAGGATCTTGCGGCCATGTTGCTATTTCGCCATTTGTAACTAAGTTACCCAATACAGTCGGATATTTGCCGTTTTTGCCATAATAATCCTCTACAGCGGTTTGCAATGTTCTGACATCGGCAATTCTTTTGGTGTCTCGCGCCCTCTTTCTGGCGCCGGTGAGATTAACAACAATAATAGACGCCAAAAGGCCTATAATACCGATAACTACCAAAAGTTCCAGCAAAGTAAATCCTGCTTGCTTTTCCGGAGAGATAGATGTTGGGTATTTTTTATTTGATTTTTTAAATATAAACATAAATTTATTTAATAATGATTAAATCGACCTTTTTTAGAATGCGTTAACTAAATTATATATCGGCAAAAGAATTGCCGCAACTAAGATACCCACACCCGCCCCCAGAACAACAATTAGAATCGGCTCAATAAGATTAACGATATTGTCAAACGCGCGGTTAACCTCTTCTATAAAAAAAGTTGCAACTTGTTTTAAAATCGTATCTATTTTCCCGGTTTGTTCGCCAATTAAAATCATTTGAGTGACCATCGGCAGAATCTCGGAATGTCGGGCAAAAACAACGCTGATGGTACTACCCTTTCTTACTGCCTCATTCGCTTCAAGGATAATGCGCTTATAAACCGCGTTCCCGACAACATCGGCAGTTATTTCAAGAGATTGGGAAATGGCAATGCCGGCTGACACGAGAGTTGATAATGTTTCCGCGAATCGCGCCAAATAAATTTTTTTAAGAAGCGCTCCAAAAATGGGCAAACGCAACTTAAGACCGTCAAACGTATAATGCCATTCGGGTGATTTTTTTATCGAAATCCAGCCGAAATAACCTAAAATTCCCAAAGCAAGAAAAACAATCCACCCCCATGTTTTAGTAAAATTAGAGGTGCCAATCAAAATTCTGGTAACAAGCGGCAACTGTTGGCCGGATTCCACCAATATGGAAGTTATATTCGGAATAACAAATATTAACATTAACATACCTACTAAAATAAAAGCGGCAAGAATGAAAGCCGGGTAAATCATGGCTCCCCTGGCCTTAGCGTTTAAAAGGTATTGGCGACTGATGTAATCCGCCAAGTAGACAAGCGTCTCTTCAAGACGGCCAGAAATCTCTCCGGATCTTACCATCTGAATATAAAAATTTGAAAATGCTTTTGGATACTTAGCGAGCGCTCGGGAAAAAACCATTCCGGCATCAACATCATTTGCAATACCGTCAACAACTTGAGAAAAATAAGGATTATCTATTTGCCTGGACAAAACTCTCAGTGACTGAACCAAAGGAACCTTAGCGGCAATCAAGACCGCTAACTGTTTTGTAAAAAGAACAATGTCTTCGGTTTTTATCCTACTGAAGAATAGAGATACTATCTGATTTAATCGCGCAAGCGTCAACCGTTCCTCCGCTTCTTCAAACGGTTTAACTTCCGTAATTATTAAGTGTTGATTTTGTAAAACAGAAATCGCCGCCTCAAGTGAGGGCGCTTCGACAAAATCAGATTCAACTTTGCCTTCCGGCGTTCTAGCCGTGTATTGGAATTTAGGCATCCCCCACCCTTTCTAAATAAATTTTAAACGCGACCTTTGTTTGAGGTTTGTAATAATTATCATTAAATTTAATATATTTTTTCTTAGTCATAGTTTCAAATTAAAAAAGCGAAATTTAGAAAGGGTGGGGGATTAATGACTAATCATCGTTTGAAACTCTGCCGGATTTGAGGCGTAGGCCATCGCCGTTTCGGGCGCCACTTCACCGCGACGAACCAACTCCGCCAAGCTGTGATTTAAAGAAATCATACCACTTTCTAGCGAAGTTTCAATTACCAAATCAATTTGATGGGCCTTATCTTCCCGAATTAGGTTAGAAGTGGCGTTATTACTAAACATTACTTCAGTTGCCGGTATCCGACCTCCGGAAATTTTTGGAAGAAGCCGCTGGGAAATTATTCCCGAAAGCGCGTTGGCAAGTTGCGAGCGTATTTGGTTTTGTTGGTCCGCGGGAAAAACATCAACAATTCTGTCAATGGTCTGACTGGCGCTATTGGTATGAAGAGATGAAAACACCAGATGCCCGGTTTCAGCCGCGGTCAGAGCCGACGCAATGGTTTCCGGGTCGCGCATCTCGCCTATCATTATAACATTTGGATCTTCTCTTAGAAGAGAGGCAAGGGCATTATAAAAATTTTTAGTATCAGAGCCTACCTCTCTTTGATTAACTAAAGACTTATTGCCAATAAAAAGATATTCGATCGGATCTTCAATTGTAATAATATGTTCGGCGCGTAAATTATTTATTTCGTCAATGATAGATGCCAAGGTGGTTGACTTACCATGGCCGGATGGACCGGTAACCAAAACAAACCCTTGTTCTAGCTTTGAAATTTTATGGATTACGGCCGGCAAGTTTAGTTCTTCAATAGTTTTGATTTTTGAAGGAATTAATCTTAAAGCCGCGCTGGTAAAGCCCTTTTCAAGAAATACATTTACCCTAAAACGCGCTTTATCCTTAAAATTGTAAGAAAAATCAATCTCTTTTCTTTCGAGAAATGCGTCTTTTTTTTCGCCTAAAAGAAGATAAGCCAAATCGGCAGAATGTTCTTCTGTTAAAATTGAAAATTCTTCAAGCGGCGTAAGAGCGCCGTCAATCCTTAAAATCGGTTTGTATCCTGTATTTAAATGTAAGTCTGAAGCGTTGAATTTTAACGCGCTTAACATTAAATCTTCTAATTCCTGCTGGATGGTTGGCATGTTTTATAATAAATAATTTAGAATTTTAACAAGATTTTATCTTTATGTCTTCTGTTCTTCGGCAGCGCTTACCACCAGAATAAGTTCGTTAAATCCTATCACTCCTTCCAGAACTTTTCTAATGCCGTCTTGAAACATCGTTATCATCCCCTGCCTTTTGGCTTCGGCCGTAATTTTTGATTCGGTAGGTCCCGAAATAATAATCTCTTCAAGGCTTGGCGTCATTTCCAAAAGTTCAAATACGGCAATCCGCCCTCTGGTTCCTTTGTGGCCGCACTTAGAACAGCCCTCCGCTTTATAAATCTTTACTTCTTCCCTTTTTATTTTCAGCCGTGATTCTTCCGGCATAGAATCAATGGCGTTTAAAATCACTTTTTTTATCGGTTCGGGCGCTTCAACTTCTTTTTTACAATCCGGACAAAGCCTTTTCACTAACCTTTGGGCCAAGGCCACATTTAGCGCCGAAGGTATAAGATATGGTTCAACGCTCATATTTATAAGGCGCGGAATGACACCGACGGCGTCATTGGTATGAAGTGTTGATAAAACGAGATGCCCGGTCAAAGCCGCTTGGGTTGCCAAACCGGCGGTTTCGGCGTCACGAATTTCGCCGACCACAATAATATTTGGATCCTGCCGCAAAATCTGCCGAAGGCCATTAGCGAAAGTGTATTCCAGTTCCGGCCTTATTTGCGACTGATTAACACCCTCAATGTAATATTCCACCGGATCTTCCAAGCTTACGATGTTTACCGATTCGGAATTTAAAATCTGCAATATGCCGTAAATAGTAGTAGATTTTCCGGAACCGGTCGGGCCAGTCATTAAAATCATTCCGAATGGTTTCCTAATACCTCTCTCAATAACCTCAAGGTTGCGGCCGACAATGCCGAGTTCCGAAAGGGTCCGGAGTCCGATGGTCGGATCCAAAATCCTCATCGTAACTTTTTCGCCGCGGGCAGTAGGCAATACCGCAACACGAAGATCTACTTCTCTTTCATCGGCCATTGTCGTAAAACGGCCATCCTGCGGCCGCCGCGTTTCGTCAATTTTCAAGTTGGAAAGAATTTTTACGCGGGCAACGATTGCCGGCGCAATTTCAACCGGTAATATCACAACGGTTTGAAGAACGCCATCAAGCCTGAAGCGAACCCGAAGTTTTTTCATCAATGGCTCAATGTGGATATCGGATGCTTTTGATTCAATGCCATGCCTTAAGATTGTCTCCACCATTCGGATTATCGGCGCTTCTTCAACCTTATCGGTTTTCAACACTGTTTCAGGCAGTTTAATTCTTTCTTCGGCCAATTCTTTTCTTAAGCCTTCCAGAGCTTCGCCCACTTCTTCTTTTAAACCGGCGTATTGTTTTATCAACTGAGACCAATCGTCTTCACTAATCTTAAAAACTCTGGCCACCAGGCCATTCCGAGATGCTAAAAAATTAAGCGCCTCTTGCGCTTTGACATCGCCGGTATCAACCAAGCCTACATCCAGCACATTCTCCGAAAGAGCCAGGGGGATCATTTTGTAGTACTGAGCCGCTTCTTCAGGAATTAAAACCAAAACATCCGGCGATATTTTTTGTTCCTTATCGATTTTTATCTTTTCCGCCACGTTTATAATTTTTAATATGGAACAAACGGATTGACTCGTCCAAGCGAGTCGGCAATTATCGGAAGTCCTCCGTAAATTTTCAGCGATTTATAAAAATCGCCGTCAAAAACATCAAAACGAAATCCCGGTAATTCGCCAACTTTTAATTCAAGAGGATTTAAAACCGGCGCCGGCGAAATAATCGGGGTTTTCAAAGACAGGCCGACTCCTTTATAAAAGAAAAAATAAGCGCCGGCTCCTAAAACCAAAATGGCAAATAACCCAATTAAATAAGACAGGTAAGATTTATTGGAAGATGCCGGAGGTTTGAAAGCTCCAAAAGTACCTGATGACATTGTGCTGGGGATATTAACCATAATTATTGATAGTAAGTGCTTATTATTAAATTAAATTCCAAGTTATCGGTCCGGGCACCGATTTGACCCGGTCCCACTCCAACAAAAGAAATGCCGACAACATCAAAAATTCTTAAACTCTTTTCCATAGCCTTGAGATAATTCTGAAAATCAAAATACGATCCTTTAATTTTTACTTCCATCACCAATGTCTTGATATTTTCGCTTTTAAAATCTTCTGGTTTAAAATTAACTCCCAAAAATTCCATGCCGGTTTCCGAAGCCAGGGCTTCAAGGTTTATGAGAAGCTCCGGGATATTTTGGCCCGCCGGAATGGCTTTATTAAAAGAAGCGATATCGGCGCTCCGTTCATTATATTGACCAATCAATCGCTCTAAATTTGCCGTAAGTTTTTTTCTTTCGGCCAGGTTTTCTTCATTCTGTTTTTTTACTTCAAGCGCGGCATTGATATGGCCGTAGAGCGGCATTAAAACCCAAAAGCCTATTGCCAGGGCAACAAGAATTAAGACCAATGGAAAAATCAAATATCTAAAAATGTTGATGTTCATGCCGTTTTTATCTAATAAATATTTTTGGATCAAGCAACATTACCAATTCAAAGTCCAAACCGCTTGTTCCAAAATTAATGCCTTTCACTTCCAAATTTTTGACGTTTTCGTTTTCGCGCAAGGCCACCATTTGTTTGGCTAGAGCAGTATAGTTTTGCGCCGAACCCTTAAGTTGCATAGCGCTTTTTTCGCGATCAACATCAAATTTAGTGAAAACTACTTTTGAATAAGTAAGCGAACCGATAAGTTCCATCATCTTAGAAAGATAACTATGATTTGCCACAAGGCCGCTAAAAGCGGTAAGCGAATCGGCTAAGTTTGCTATTGTCATTTCGTCGCCCTTGCTGACTTTTGCCGCCTCAACTTTTATTTGATTGTTGATGTTGACTATATCCGTCTCAATCCCGGACAAATAAACCCTAAAAAATATGAACGCGGAAATAGTCAAGAAAAAAAATACCAAAGAAACCCTAAGCGGCCACCGCCAGGTTATTGTATAACTTTTTGATTTTTGTGTTGCCAGTTCTACCATATTTTATTGAAGAGATCTTAGCGCCAAACCAGCTGCTACCGTAAATTCATGTCCTATTTCATCAATTATCGGCTTAAAATTTGGGGGATAAGCTATTCGGCTGAAAGGATCGCCGGCCGCAACATCAATTTTCAATTGGCCCTCAAAGTATTCCGCAAGGCCGGGCATTTTAGCGGCGCCGCCGTAAATAATCAATCTCTCAATTTTTTTCTTGGTTTTTGTAAAATAAATTTCAATAATATTTTTAATGGCAAGGGCAACCGTATCAAGAAGCGGGATGAGCACCGCGGCTATTTGAGCATTATTGTCTAAAGTTTTCAATCCATTTTCCTTTTTTATTTCTTCGGCCCGGCGCCAGCTTACGTTGAGATTATTTGAGAGAACCCTCGTCAAATCTTCGCCGGAAGTTTCGATGGAATGGCTTATTCTTAGAAATCCGCCATCAACAATGCTTATAGTGGTATCGCGAGAGCCCATATCGACTAAAACCGTCGGAGTCGGATCATTTCCCATTAAAGCCCGGACAGCCGAAATGGTCTCAAGTTCAACCGCTAAAAGCTTCAAATTGGTTTCTCCGGCAACTGAAGCGTATTCATTTATCAGTTCTCTCGGAATAGCCACAAGAAGAATGAGTATTTTCCCGCTGCCATTTGAACCAATCAAAGACCAGTCAATAGCAACGCTGTCAAGCGATACCGGAATATACTTTTTGGCCTCAAACTGAACCGCGCTCTTAATTTCCGCTTCGGACATTTGCGGCAATTCCATTACCGTAAGAAAACTTGAAAAAATCGGCATCGACATATTGATTTCCTTTGCGGTTATTCCGCTTTCTTTAAGGAGCCGCCTTAGCATCAAAACAGCCTCGCCGCCAAAAATTTTTTGAGTTTTTTGCGTTGGCGGACCTTGAACCGAATTTGTCGCCGAGAGCGAGTAATTTTCCAAAATCCCGTAATTTTGGAGCTTGGGCCGGCCATTCTCAATTGAAAGTTCAATTATTTTTATTGATAAGGTACCGATATCAACACCTAAATAGTTTTTCGGCCCTAACTCAAAACCAAACAATTTAAAAGGTGGTGCCATAAGAGGGGTTTACAAACTGAATGTTTAATTCTATTATATCATAAAAAATGAAACTCAAAGTAAATATACTTATCCACATTCTAAAAAATTTAGGAATAATGAAATGAATCTCTCGCCATCATTCAAAAACAGGTTAACGTCGCGGGCGGAAAATGTCCTAAAATTCGCTGAAAATTTGGCTAATAGCAGCTCAAATTTTGAGCAGAAAAAAGCCAGGCTTTCAGTCGGACATCTTTTAGAAGCAATTTTTACGATTCGCGGCAGTTTAGCTTACAATATTTTACAAAATCACAATCTTAAATTGAGTGATTTTTCTTTCCCTTCAAGAAATGACTTGCCACTAAAAATGGCCCTAAAAAGCGCCCTGGAAGAAGCGATGAAATATAATTACAGCCATATTGGTACCGAGCACTTGCTTTGGGGGGCTTTAAAAGAAATGAGGGACTGTGTTAAAACAGAGAGACTTCAAATGGTGGTAAACACCGAAAACCACCTAAAAGAAATTTTTTCGGTTTCAGGAAGAACAAGTAATTTAAAAAACGCGGATCTTCCAAAATCTAGGACATACGGCCAGAACATTTTTGACAAACTGATTATTGACGCTTATAAAAACTTGGTAAATCTGCCCGACGTTTTGAATAACGACCATGCAAAAGAACCGTCATCGGCTCTAGAAACTTTCGGCACGGAACTGGTTGAAGCGGCAAAAAAAGGAACAATTGATCCGACGATCGGCCGGGAAAAAGAAATCAAAAGAATCGTAACCATAATGAGCCGGCACAACAAAAATAACCCGATGCTTATCGGAGAACCGGGCGTCGGGAAAACTGCTTTAGTTTACGGCTTGGCTCAAAAAATCGCGACTTCTGACGTGCCGCCATTTTTATTAAAAAAAAGTATTTATCAGCTTGATCTCGGGGCCATTGTCGCCGGCACTACTTTCAGGGGCGAATTTGAAGCCAGAATAAAAGACATTCTCTACGAGGCCGAAGAAAAGAATGCCGTTATTTTTATTGACGAGTTTCATACTGTAATCGGCGCCGGCGCCGCCCAAGGTTCGCTTGATGTCGCCAATATAATCAAACCCCTGCTGTCTATGCGTAAAATCCAAATCATCGGCGCCACTACCATAGGCGAATGGCGAAAACACATTGAAAAAGATGCCGCTCTTGAAAGACGTTTTCAGCCGATAACAATAGATGAACCAACAGAAACCCAAACAGAAGAAATCCTTTTAGGGCTTCTTCCTGTCTTAGAAAAACATCACAATTTAAAAATTACGCCCGAAGCCATAAAATCCGCAGTGGTTTTGGCAACAAGATATTTAAACGAAAGGTTTTTGCCCGACAAGGCAATCGACCTTCTTGATGAAGCCGCCGCTCTAAAATCGCTGGAAAATAACCTGCCGGCTGTTTTAAAAGGCAACGATGTCGCTAGGGCGCTGAATATCATCACGGGAATCCCGATTAAAAACCTAGCCGGCCCAAAAAACGACTTAACGGCGACGCCCGACTTGACTAAAATCGAAAAGAAACTGGGCCAAAAAATCATCGGGCAAAAAGAAGGGGTAAGAATAATCGCGGAAACCCTAAGGCGCGCCAATGCCGGCTTAAATAACAAAGAAAGGCCGCTCGGATCATTCCTCTTCATCGGCCCGACCGGAGTTGGCAAAACCGAATTAGCTAAAATTTTACATCAAGAAATCTCGCCCTCAACTCAAATAATCAAATTTGACATGTCCGAATTTTTGGAAGCCCATTCAATCGCCAAGCTTATCGGATCGCCGCCGGGTTACATCGGCTATGAAGAGCCGGGCAATCTCACGGAAAAAATAAGAAGAAATCCTTACGCCGTAGTTCTTTTTGACGAAATTGAAAAGGCTCATCCTCAAATTGCCAATATTTTGCTCCAGATTATTGAAGAAGGAAATTTAACCGATAATCACGGTCGCCTAACCAGCTTTAAAAATGCCATTATAATATTGACATCCAATCTCGGGTCAAAAGAATTCAGCCGCGAAGCCAAGCGATTCGGCTTTATTTCAAATCACAAAAAATCTTTGCGCGATAAGTATAGCGAAATAAAAGAAGCCGGCTTGAAAGCGCTGCGCCGGCATTTTGTTCCAGAACTATTATCGCGCCTTGACGAAATTATTGTTTTTAATCCTTTAGGGCCAAGCGAGGTGAGAAAAATCGCCATGCTGGAAATGAAAAAAATGACCGAAGAAGCTCCCGATTATAAGATCACTGTAAAAAACGGCGTTTTTGACTTTATAATTACTAAAGCCGGATTCCACCAAAACGGCGCCAGAGAAATAAAGCGCTTGATAAATAAAACGATTGCCAATCCTCTGGCAGAATTTCTTCTTAATAAAAAAAATCATGGCAGAAAAAACCTGGACATTAACGTCAAAAATAACAAAGTTGTTATTTCATGAACTTGAAAAATCTTCTGCTTGATCTGATTTTCCCTCGCCATTGCCTTGGTTGTAGAGTTGAACTCACGTCAAAACAGGCCTCGCTTATTTGCGCGGCCTGTTTTGACAAAATCATTTTAAATTCCGCCCTAAAATGCCACATATGCGGCTTAAGAATCGGCCGAATGGAGGTACACAAAAACTGCCGGAAAAAAACGAATATAAAAACTATATTTTCGGCCGGCCATTATAGCGATCCGATTTTAAGAGAAGCAATCCATGTTTTTAAATACCGCTCTATAGAATCTCTTAAAGAAATTCTGGCGGAATTAATGGTTAAATACATTAAAAAAGAGCGTCTTCTAAGCGAGTTCACCGATTCGATTTTGGTGCCGATTCCACTTACTCTAAGACGAAGAGTGATCCGCGGCTTTAACCAAAGCGAACTTCTGGCTAACGAGCTCTCAAAATTCCTTAACTGTCCGGTTGTGAACATGCTAACGCGAAAAAAATTTACGGCGCCGCAAGCCGACATTTCGGATTGGCAAAAAAGAAAAGAAAATGTTTCCGGCGCTTTTGCCTTATCCCCCCGCCCAGATTTTTCTGGGCGAGGCTCGCCCACTTTGTGGGCGGCATCTTATCCACCCGCCAAAGGCGAGGCTCGCCCCGCTGCTGCGGGGCGGCAAAACTATCGATGTCCGACATCAATAATTTTAGTTGACGATGTTTCAACCTCCGGCGCCACTTTGGAAGAAGCAGCGTTGATCTTGAAAAAAGCCGGAGTAAAAGAAATTTACGGGTTAGTCGTCGCTAGGGGCTAGCGCGGAATGATTTCTCTAAACTCCGGCAAAGCTAACGGAGAAATGGTAATTACCACTGATTTGGGAATTGAACCTCCTGGACCGGTGCAGGTCAAAGTGTAAGTAACGCTTGGCGGCGGCGAAGGTATCACCGTTTGACCAACAGAGTTATTCAAAGCCTTGGGGCCATTCCAATCGCTTTGAGTTGGATTACTTGAAGCGTTACAAGAAGTGGTATAAGTAGAATCCCACTTTAAAATTGAGCTTTGGCCTTGAAAAATGGAAGTTGGATTGGCCGAAAAATTAAGAGTTGGCGGACAACTGGGAGTATCAACATTCAAAGAATTCGATCGCCTAGTCCCGGCACTATTGTAGGCCTCAATCTGATAAAGATAGGAAGTATTTTGGCTGACGGTTGTGTCGGTAAAATTCAAAGCGATATAGGGCTGATAAGGAGAAATGTCAACGCGAGCAGAGCCTCTTAAAATTCTATAGGCATCTGCTCCGCTTGAAGCAGTCCAAGTTAACCCCACAGAATTGCAAGCGATACTGCCTTGGCTTAGATTAAAACTTCCAGGTATCGAAATATAACCGGCCGTGACCGTTTTATTAGCGGTCATGGTCACATTGCATGTGCGGTTTCCACTCCCGCTGACGCTGTTGCATCCTGACCAGCTTGAAAAGTCGGCGGAGCCTTTGGTAGCGGGAGCAGTAAGAGAAAGACTGGTGCCATCTGTTACAGTTTTGGTGTAGTTGGTCGTACCGCCATAAGTCGAGGGTGAACCGGTAATAGCAACGCTTGAAGCTCCGGAGGAGTTAACCGAGAGGGTGTAGTTGGCTGGAGCACAATTCGGAGTGATAAAAGATCGATTAGAGATTACACTGCTTCCATCGCGTAAAGCATATATGTAAGTAGTATTCGAATCTAAAGGATCCAGGGTTACGCTTCCACTTGCGGGAAGCGTAAACCAATCCCATCCCGCAGAATTATACATTCCAGACGGAGTATAAACTATCGAATCGCACCAGTAATTTTTGCATACATCAAGATTTACTGCATGATTAGAATTAGAATTAGTCCAGCTGATTGTAGCCCGCGCGGTCTCGCCCACGCATGTAGGAGAGGATGCCGAAGAAGATAAGCAGGCCGGAACCGATACACCGGCCCTGGTTTCCTGGGTCCACTGGGGAGAATCTGGGACGGCGGATAATTTTACGGCAGAAAAATTCGCCGATACCAAAACGTCGGCGGCAATAAATAGCCCGCCCAAAATTATAGCCGCTGAAATAATTATTTTTTTAGAAAAAAATGTGTTTGCCACTGATTAGAGTATACCAAAATATTTATTAAAAAACCCTAACCGTTATCCACAATCGTTAATTATTGGCGCGACCAAGATTCTCATTTATTGCTTTTATGAAATCCGAAAGCCCTTCATTGGCGCTTTCCGGATTATTTCCTGGATATGCGCGGCGCCATTCTTCAGAAGTAAGATCTTGCGCCAATTCTTTGGCTTTTTTAAAAGATTCCGCGGCAACAGATTTTTTTTTAAGGTTTAATTGCGCCACGCCTAAGGCATTCCAGAGCCAGGGATTGTTTTCTCCCTCCAGTATTTCTTTTAACGCCATACTGACTATTTTTTCCGCTTCCATATATTTGCCTTGTTTTGACAAAACCCATGCCAAATCGTTATATCCGGCCCATTCACTTGGCGCCCACCTGGTGAATCGCCCAAAATCTTCTCCAGCTTTTTCCAGGTCGCCCGCCTGATTTCTATACCCATAAATCAATCCCCGCACGTAAAGTGAGCGTAAATTTTCCGGATTAGCTGCCAGTTCTCTATTTATTTCTTCAAGCGCCCCGTTGTAGTCGCCTTTTACAAAAATAATCCGTGCCAGCTGATAGTGCCCCCAAAGAATTTTTGGATTTGCTGCGACCGCTTTTTCAAAAGCGATTTGGGCTTTTTTTAAATTGTATTCGCCTTGCCAAAGCGTGGCGCCAAAATAATAATTTCCTAAAAGCAGGGCAAAATCCGCGTCTTTACTTACCAGCCAGAGCGCGGCGTTCGGTTTGCCGTATTTTTGCCAGGCAATTTTTGCCAGGGCGTCCCGCGACAGCGCAAACCCCAAAAACGCAATGACTCCTATTGAAAACCATAAGGGCCACTTATTAATTTTTAGGTTAATCATTCCAGTTTCAAAAGCTCAATCGTGAATTGCTCGCGATATCGAACCACAAAAATATTTTTCTCCGCGAATTTTTCGGTAAAGCTTAGATATTCCTCAAGATACTTTTTGGCGTTAATTTCATCGCCTTCCGCCAAATAAGAAAGAGCTAAAACCTGGGGACAAAAAGAATCAACGTAAGAATCGCCGGCAGGATCCGCTTTTTCGGCAACCGCGATCGCTTTACTATGATTTTCGCCGGCAGCATAAGCCGCCGAGAGAAAGCAATCCAAACCGCCGGCTTTTTTTATCTCGCCTTCGGCCAGAGTAAATTTTTTCTGACGGCCGTAATCCAAAGCCAAGAGCGAGTGAGCGATTCTGACTTCTAAAGATTGATCCGATAAATCCTTGTTTTCTACAACAAGCGCCGCATATTTTGAGGCGCTCGCGTAATCGCCTTTATATGAATAAAGGCGGGCTAAGAGCGTATGCACGCGAAACAGATTTCGCCCGTTAATATCGCTGGAACTGACAGCCGACGGTTCAATGGCGGGCAATAAAATATCCAGAGCTTCCTGCGGTTTGTTGGAACGACTAAAATAATCCAATGCCACAAAATACCGCGCCGCAAAAGCTCTCATTGGATTTAATTCAATGTATTTTAAAAATAAAGGCACCGATTTTTCATATTGTTTCAGCATGTAATAAGAAAAACCGGCATCATTGAGTGCTATTAAAGATATGTCCTTATTCTTACGCTCCAGACCGGAAGCAATCGCTTTTTCAAAATGAACTGCGGCGCCGGAATAGTCGGCACCGGGATAAAGTAAATCTATTCCCGGCGTCTCGGTTATTTTTCCCAGCGCAATTTTCCCTAAATAAAAATGCGACTCGGAATTTCTTGGATTGAATTTCAAAGACGCGTCCAAAAGCGGCTTTGCTTTAATAAAATCGCCTTTTAAAAACTCCGTTGCTCCTTGTTTTAAATAATACGCGCTTAGAAGCTGCGTACCGGCCAAAAAAATAAAAAGACCGGCTAAAACGACGATGCCCAGTCCAATCCATAAATTTTTTTTATTCATAATCTTTTAAACTCGTAAGCGAAGCCAAATGTTTTTTGGCCTCGCCGGAAAGTTTTTCCTGCCAATCCCCTGCAAGCTTTTTATATTCCGGCCGAAGCGCGGTATAAAATCCGGTAGACTCTAAAAGATAAGTTTCCTTTTGGCCGAAACCAATGGGACGCTTCGGATTTTCAAAACTCACCTCCACTGTGTCTCCGGGAATTAAATGGGTTTCTTTTTTTTCTTCTCCCCTAAGCTCGGTAGAAACGTCTCCCAACCGCGAGTGCAGCGCTTTTTTAATAGAAAGTTCTTCCCCAAATGCAGCAGTTAGATTAGTGGCCTTAGCAACTCCTATAAAACTAAGCCGGTGCCGTTTTGTAAAATCGGCTCTTACAACCAGCGAACCGTCTCCTGAAACCGCTTCTTTTGGCAAAGAAACAATCTCGGCGCCGTGCCTGAAACTTCTTGGTTTCTGAACTATAAGCGGAGTAAATTTCCCGGAAGAATTGCGATAAGAAATATCAATTGACTTACTCGACATACTACCCGATCCTATGATAAGCGGCAAAAATGCCAAGCCTTCCGCCGGAAGCCAGCCCTTAAGGAGTAAATAAAGTCCGCTAAAAACCGCAATTTTCGCAAAAGCGTAAGAACGAACAAGGGCGGAAAAGAAATTATGCTCTCTGGCTTTTTCGCCCGCCATATAGTCGCGATATACAGAGCGCAAAACCAACAAAAGATTTTCATTTTTTGCGACACTTCGGAAGCCAAATTCAATTGAATCGCCTTTTTGAAAAAGGTCTTCGCGGCTCTCGGCAATGCTATTCCAAAGCCGGTCCTTTTTTTGGTTATAAAGATGGTTAATAGATTTTTTAGCGTTAAGGACTGAATTTGAAGGAAAAACGAGCTCTTTTTCAAATTCTTTCTTGCGCGCAAGATACGGCTCTTTTTTAACGGCATCTATAATTATTTCTTCATCTTTAGAGTGAACGATTCTTAAAAATTTAATCCGATGGATAAACGATTCTTCCGGTTCAATTTCTAAAAGGCGCAGAGTTAGCGCTCCGTTGTATTTTTGAGGAGATGAAGAAAGTTTTAACATATCCGGCGCAGGAGCGCTCCACTTGTAGAAGATGTTAGCTAAGCCCGGTTCAAGCGTCTTGAACTCAGACGGGAGAAAGTCGTTTTCAATTTTGAATTCTTCACCGTCAAAATAAGCGACGTGGGGACAAGCCGTACGAGTAGTAGGAGCATCGGCATTGGCCTCATCCGCGCCAAACATACTTTTAGATAAAGAATCCTTTTCCGATGATTTTTTCCCTTTAACTAAATTGGCAACATTAATAAACACCCAACCGAAAACCAAGAGCAGGACGAGGAGTGACGCTTTTAAAATAAAAGTAAAAGACGAGAAAAATTTTTTCATATACTTAATAATATAGTATATTGGTTTAGGTTACTTTGTAAATTTATAATTATCCACAGAAGGTCGCAGCTTAACCTCTCTTCGGCCATCCTAAAGAAAGCTGATAAAAAACAGTTTCTTCTTCATCTAAATCAAGCTCTTTTTGGACAACCTCATAATCCACTCCGCCCAGGGCCAAAATGCCCAAACCCACTGCCGCTCCTATCAGATAAATATTTTGTCCAATATGGCCGGCTTCAAGCATCCCGAATTTATATCCCAAGTTTCCGTATTTTTTCATTGTTCTGTCGCCGATAAAAGAAAGAAAAATAAGCGCGGCGGCGTTTTTGGCAAATTCATATGGCAGGGCTTCCGCGATTTTAGAAACATCGGAATGCCAAATTTCTTCAAGCGCGTGCTCTTTAAAATTATAATGATACGCCCCCTTTTCCAAGTCCTCGCCGCGAAAAACAACCGCGTACAGCTCTACCGGATAGCGCGCCCCGCCCGATGGATATGGCCGATGTAAAATATTCTTCCCGTCTTCCGATTTATGAAGTATACCCATGCTCCAAAAAAGCAGAGTTCCGAGAATTTCTTTAGAAACGGGTCTCGCGGAAAATTCGCGCTCTGTCTTTCTTTTTAAAATAGCGTCGGACAGTTCAATGTTAAGCCGGGCGGGTTTTGGTAGCAAAATTTTCAGAGAACGCGGGTATTCCTTAAAAGAAACTGTTTTCCACTCGGGCGATTCCGGGTCAATCAAGGGGCGGTTTTTATTAAAAAAATCAAAAAATGAATCGCTCATAAAAATGGATGAGGTATTGGGTTTACATCTTTTCTTTTTATTCCCGAATACCTAAAACGCTCGTCAAGATAAAGATAATAAAGTTCCGGAATTAAAACTTTTGTAATCTTAAGGCCGGAGTCCTTGGCGGCTTTAGTGGCGTAATCAACGCCGTAGGCCTTCATCCCGCGCACCATTAAAATTTGTTTAAGTAACTCCATTTTTTTTTGATTACTTGCGCCGCCAAATTCATTTCTTTCAATTTTTTTTATCGGGCCGTCCAAAAGAAAATCAACCTCTCTCATCCGCGACTTATCGCACCAATAAACCCTTCTTTCTTCAATGTTTTCAATTAACGGCACTTTTTTATTGACCGCCTCAATTTGCTCCCGAGAAACCGAATTCCAGTATCCGGCCCGAAGCCCTTCCAAAAGAGAATGTATTATCGCCGACTCGATATTCAAATCGGCTCCGGCTCCAAGGAAAATAGCGGGCCGGCCGATGGCATTATCGCGAATAACGGTGAGCACAACTGGAATTCCTAAATCGGCAGTTATATCTAAAAGCGCGAAATCAATTTTATATCTGCGATATTCGCCGATAATTTTAGCGATAGTTTTATTGCCTAAATTTTCAAGACCGCCTATATCAATTTTTGGCGGAGTTATCTTATTCAGCCAGTGAATCATCAGGGCATCGCGCTCTATTGCTTCTAGAATTGCGTGTTCCAAGGCCTGCTCCCGCGATACTCCGGCCGCAGCCCCGTTGGTAGTCGTCTGTCGAATAAGCGGCTCCTCCGGCAATCTTTCGTATCCCAAATAAACGAGCTGGGCGGGAACAAAATGTTTTTTATTATCAAATAAAGAATAACACGGCGCCCAGCCAAATCGTGAATTTTCATCAACTTGAAAACCGCGGAAAGCGCGCGGGTCAATCGCACCATTTGATTTTAATTCTTTCCACGAGCCATAAATGAAATTTCTTTTATCATAAAGAGTTAAAGAATGCCACTCAATTAATTCGGCAAACGCTTTGATTGCCGCCATATCGTAATTCAGAGCGTATCCGGAAGCGGTTTTACCTTTGCCGAATTTTAAATTCAAAGCCGGAACGCTGGGCCAATCGGGTATCGGCTTGGGAAACGAGATTTGTTCCAATATACCCTCTTCATACAAGTATTTAATTAGCGAATGAAATCGCGGGGGAACACGGTCAAGACCGGAATCGGTTTTCTTCACATAAATATTTTGGCCGTTTAATTTCTCTAAAGCAAGAGCCGTGCCTTTAAAAATGTGAACCAAAAACTCGGTTAAAAAACTATTTACAGAAAAAGGCGGTCCAAGAGAACGCGCGTAATTTTCCCAAAAGTCGCCTAATCTTTCGGCGCGCAAAAATTCACCCTTGTTCTC
Source organism: Parcubacteria group bacterium (assembly GCA_016186325.1). Taxonomy (NCBI): domain Bacteria; species Parcubacteria group bacterium. The sequence continues at coordinate 69,677 of JACPLW010000005.1, forward strand.
CATGTGTTTTAATTCTATTATCTTAATGTATTTATAACACCAAAAATAGACAAAATGCAAAACATTTTAATAATCGGCGGTTCGTATTTTGTCGGGCCAATTATTATGGATAAACTGTTAAAACAAGGGTTTGAACTTACTGTTTTTAATCGTGGCCGGGTAAAAACCGAGTATCCGGCCGGCGTTAACTTCATCCGCGGCGACAGAAACAACGGTTTCAATATAACCGAACACTTTGACGCAGTTATAGACATGTGTTCTTATACCGGAAAGCAAACACGGCAAGCAATTAAAGAATTAAAATTTGATCTCTTCATTCATATGGGAACCGCCGCCGCTTATAAAAAAACTGTCCCCTTGCGGGGGATCTCCCGAATGGAGAAAACTCTTCTGCTTACCGAAGATTCACCTCTTGGCGATTGGCCGCTTTGGGGCGATTATAATAAAGGCAAAGTGGAATGCGAAAAAGTTCTTAAAGAAAGCGGAATAAAATACGCCGCGATGCGTCCGGTTTACATTCTCGGGCCACATAATTATCTTCCGAGAGAAAGCTTTATTTATTCAAAAATAGGAAAAAGCGAACCGATAATCATCCCCGGAAACGGCCACGCTTTAATACAACTTGTTTGGGCAAACGACGTCGCAGAATCAATAATAATGCTTGTCGAAAAAAAACTTGCGGGCGCCTTTAATTGCGCCGGAGATGAAACAATAACGCTCGTTGATTTGGTTAAGATGATGGGGAAAATCGCCGGTCAAGAACCGGTTTTACGATTTAATCCGCTTACCGATGGAGAAAATTTTAACGATGCAGAATTTCCTTTTGCCAACGAGAATTTTATCGTGTCAAATGAAAAATTAAAAAGCGTCGATATGGTTTTTGCTCCCTTAGAAAATTTTTTGCGGGAAGATTATGAAAACTACTACAAAACCGCTTTAATTGACATATTTGCTTAAAAATGGTATTATGAACAAAAGAGGCAAAATCCCGAAGCGAAGGGAGAAAGCTAGTGAACAGGCAGATTGTTCTTTCATTTGGGTGGTTTATAATATTAGCGGTTACTATCGGCGCCTGCGCTTCCGCGGGCTATTATAAGAACGATAGATTCGATAACGACCCTATCTCCTACCTTGTCGGAGAATGGGAAGGCACTATCAATGCCGGAGAAAGTTCTCTCTCGACATTCAGAAAACTTACAATTTACCCGCAATCGGCAAATTCAACCCTAAGCGCGCATTACGGAATTCCGGGAACGCGCTGGCAGGGTCCGGCCCAGGTTTACGTTGAAACTTTCGACGGAAAAATAGGAATTAGATTCCGAACGGGATCAGGTTCGAGAATCGACCTATGGCTTGCGCGCATTGGCAATGACTTGATCCTCGACGGTACGTTCAATACACCATCGGGCGTGCCGTATCAATTTATGCTTACGAAAAAACGCGAGTAAAACCATTAAAAAATCGCCTATGCCTATTTACGGGTATAGGCGATCAACTTTTTAATAAAGCAATATATCCAAAAAAGATTATGGAAACAACAAAAATCAGCGTGGTAATAGCAACATACAACCGCGATCATCTCGTAACCAGAGCGCTTGCGGCTTTGGCCAGGCAAAATTTACCGAAAGGTTTTTTTGAAATTATCGTTGTGAACGACGGTTCTACCGATGGAACTGAAGAAGAAGTTAAAAACTTCATTAAAAAAAACACATCATCCTACATTACTTTAATAACCCTTGAAAAAAACCTCGGCTCTTCGTTTGCCAGAAACACGGGAATACTCTCCTCAAAAGGAGAATTCATTGCCATAACCGATGACGACTGCATTGTCCCGTCCGACTGGCTTTCTCAATTCTTGAAAGCGTTTGAGACAAACCCGGAAATCATTGCCGTCGGCGGATTTAAAAAACCGCATCGCGATAATGGATTAAAACCGAGCCGCTACGACATTTTTATGTTCTGGCGCCGGCTTCCATTTATGAAAACAGAATGCAAATCTGTTGAAATGAACCCATTTAACAACTGCGGAGATACGGCAAATGTGTGCTACCGGAAACAAGCGCTTGAGGCCGTCGGCGGCTTTAATAACGACATAAGAACATTTAACGACTGGGAACTAAAAATCCGGCTCCATCAGCTTGGTTCACCTCTTCTCTATCGTCCAATATTTATTCCGCATGAAGCTGATTTAAAATTCGGTAAATTTCTTAAATATTGGCTTCGGCTGGGATATGATTGTTTTCTTATTTCAAAAATCCATCCGGAGCACCCCGTTTTCAATACTTCGCTGCGAACTACTTTGAGACGAATAATAGCCGGCGTATCACGTATTATAAAAGCTCCGAGTGATGAAATTTTTTCCCCCTACGGGGGATCCCCCGCCCGCTTCGCCGGAGCTTCAGCGAGGCGAGAAGGGGGACAAAAAAAAATTTCACAAACCCTATTTTTTATTTTTCTTGAAATAATTCTGAACACATGCCTGTGGCTTGGAAAATATATAACGCCAAAAATTAAAAAAGCTCTTTTATAACTATAGTAATGCGTTTTAAAAACGGTAATGATTTTATTTTTAAAAACGCCTGTTGACTGTAATAATCCATTATTTTTCTATCCGACCGGCCCGTAACACCAAGAGCATTTGAATATCCCCTAAACGCCTGGTATTCCGCTTCAAACACGTGATATAAAATCGGCTTTTCCGGGAGGCGCTTTAGAAAAACGAGTTTTTTAATGGCCGCGGCGGCGCGCTCGCCGCATTTTCCATCGCTATAAGCAAAAATTTCTTCCCGCAATTTTTTTCTTGCTTCCTGAAACTGCCGACCATCAGCTAATGCCTGTTCCAACGCGTTTTTAAATTCTACCGCTTTTTTAAGAGCAACAACCGAACCGTCTTCTTTTATCCTTTGTTCAATGCTCCCCGAATAAGTCAGAGCGCCTTCGGGCAGGCGGAATTTAAATGATTTTAATTTTTTGTGGCTTTCATTTAAATATTTTTCCGACAAAAAATCCGTAACCACAACCGGTTTATCGGTTAAAACGGCGTCAAAAATTGCGCTGGAGTTATCGCTTACCACTACATCAGCAACTTTAAAAAATGGCTGGGTATCGCTTTCATCCTGGAAAAGCAGAATACCGTCATGTTGCAACTTCTTTATACGATCAGGTTCTTCGAGCGGGGTATAATAATGGGGCTTTACCAAAATATTATAATACGACGCGTTTTTCACGAGCTCCACGGCAAGTTCGTCTATGGAGGAAAGATCGCCGTGAGTCGGAAGATAAAGAACGGTTTTTTTTGAAGGGTCCAATTTTTTTTTAATTTCTGAAACCGCGTTTTTGTCCACGGCATCATTAAACCAATCGTCAAATTTCGGATAACCGACAATCTCCGCCCAAGTTAAGAATTTAATAATTTCATATACGCGCGGTCCCAGGCAAAGATACAGGTCCCAGTCCCTGTGACGAGACCAGAACATAGTGAGCTCTTTCCCCGCACCGTAATTCATATGAACTTTGCGCGCCTTATCGGTCTGGGGGATAACCAGACAGCCGCTTCTCCATAACCCCACCAAAGCTTTATAATTTGAAAAAAAATCCGTAAGATATCTTTGTTGCTGATAGTCCTCATAATTAAGAATCCTGAAATAAACTCCTTGTTGTGTCAAAAGCCGAACACAATTTTCAATAATTTCCGGCGACGGACGGAGTGGAAAAAACCGGCCGCAGTCAACGATAAACTCCGCTTCGTCTTTAAGGTGCTCGTATACATTCTTAAACACGTTAAACTGAAAAGGATAAAAAACAACAAACCCGATTTTGGCGTTCGGATTAGGGCTGTCTTGGTACTTTTTATTCTCATTAAAACTAATTTCCATAGAGATCATTTTTTTAAAAAATGTTTAATCATTGCGATATCGTATGGAAAAGTTATTTTATGAATTGGATGTTCGGACTCAATAAGTCGAATTCGGATTTTCCGATTAAAATGCTTCAACAACTCAATATTATCCGCCAAGTCAAATATTTTTTTATCAACAGATTTTTTGTGAGCCTCATAAAGGTCTTTGAACCGAAAACACTGAGGGGTAAAGCCGCAATAGGCGGCTTCTTTGGGCACGGCTCGATGTATGTGCTTGCCATCGGCTTCAAGAATAAGGTCGGGCGCTTTTCCGGCGACAACCGCTCCGCCGCAACGAACGGCTTCGCGAATAACGCTGCTAATTACGTTTCCTGAAATTGTCGGACGAGCGGCGTCGTGAAAAATAACATAATCCGGCGGGTATCCTTTTTCCCTAAAATCAAAAAGTGCTCGTGAAGACGACAATTTTCGCGTTTTTTCACACGGGATCACCCTGACTTTTTCACTATTTAATTTTTCTTGAATAAGGCGTTTAACATATCTTACTTTTTGTTCAGGAACAACAACAATGATTTCGTTGATAAATTTATCGGCAATAAATTTTTCCAAAGAATAAAAAAGTACCGGTTTACCGCCAATTTTTAAAAATTGCTTAAACCGTCCCCCCATGCGCTCTCCCCCGCCTCCTGCCAGAAGCACGGCCGCAACAGTTGGTTTTTTTTTACCTTTTATCATGAAAAATAAAGACCTCCGTTTACGTGAATGCATTGGCCGGTAATATATGAAGCATCGTTGGAACAAAGAAAAGATACAACACTTGAAACTTCCTCAGGTTTTCCGAACCTTTTGAGTGGAATTTTTTCTAATTTATTAGAGGATGCCCCGTCTCCAAATCGCCGAAGCATATTGGTATTAATATAGCCGGGAACAATGGTGTTAACAAGAACTTTTGGCGCCAGCTCGAGCGTAAGAGCCCTGGCAAGACCCATGATCGCACTTTTTGAGACTACATATGCAGTGCGACTTTTTGACCCGATAAAAACATTTGACGATGAAACAAAAATAATTCGGGGAGACGCCGAGCCGTGAAGCAATGGTAAAAAGTTCCTGGTAAGAACGGTTGCACCAAAAAGGTTTGTTTCAAGAACGCTTCTAAAATCTCTATCCTTAAAACTCGCAAAATTTTGCGTAAGATTAATGCCGGCGCTATTTATCAAGACATCAAGTTTTCCCCGCGTTTTTTTTACAAGCTTAACCATTCGGATAATATCTTTTTCTTTTGTAATATCACCCTGGAGAAGCAAACACGGCGTATTTTTTGCTTTTAATTCGCCCGCAAGTGACAATGCCGGCCTTTTTGTTTTTTTATCTTTAAAATTTATGGCAACAAAAAATCCGTCATCGGCCAATCGCAACGCGATAGCTCTCCCTATCCCGCTTGAGGCACCGGTTATCAGTGCGGTTTTTGTATATAACGAACTTTTTTTTTCGGTGTTACTCATAATTTTAACTTTTTAATATATCGTATTTCGTAAACATCTTGCCAAGGTTAAAACTAAAAAAACGAATAAGCGTCATAAATTTATAAGGTCTATGTAACAAGTGTCTTTTAAGAACGGAGAATGTGTAGGGATTGCGTAAAGATAGATTCGGCCTGATTTTTTCCAAAACATCTTTGTTTAATTTCATGAAAAGCCAGTAATTCGCGCCACGGCGAAAATAAAGTTTCGCTAAAGAACTCAATTTTAGATGGGACAAATGAATAACGTGCGTGGGCAGATAGAGAATTTTATTGTTACCATGCAAAATCCGCAGTGCCAAATCGTTGTCTTCATATCCGGGCCAACGGAATTCTTCCCTAAAACCACCCATTTTTTCTAATATATCCCTGCGATACGACATATTAGCCGTATTATATGCGAAGGTCTCAAAACATACCATCGGATCGTTACTTATTATTTCATGCGATAAAAGAAATGGGCTTATTCGGGAATCATAAAAAAAACTGACATAATAAATAAATTTTGCCACAACATTGCGCTCAAGCTTTTCTTTCGGCGGGATCTGCCAGCCCCCTACCCCTGCGACACCCGGATATCTATTATGACCGTCTAAAAGCGTCTCCATCCAATCCGGCAAAACAATGCAATCATCGTCTGTAAAAAAAATAATTTCTCCCCTTGCTTCTTTTATACCAAAGTTTCTGGCTTTAGCCGGCCCGCCATTTTCAATTTTGAAATACCTGATTTCCGGTTTTGCTTGCCCGCCGAAGCCTCGGCGTAAGCGGGTATTTTGTATTTTGTATTTTGCGATTTGCGACTCGGTGTCATCGGTTGAGCCGTCGTCAACCACAATGATCTCGTAATTATCTTTGGGAACGGTTTGTTTTATTAAATGGCTTAGGGCGTTTATAAGACACTTAGAGCGATTATATGTCGGCACAATAATGGAACAGAAGAAATATGTATTTTGTGCGGCAGCATCCACGCCGTTGAATGGTTTGAGTTTTTTAAAGACGCTCCTTTTCCTATCATATCTTTCTTCCGTGAGAGTAAACACTGCGTTCCCTATTTCATTTTTCATAAAAAGTTTTTATAAGCGCAAAAACCCGATGGATATCCTCTTCGGCAATATTGGAGCCGGTCGGCAAAACCAAAGATTCTTCCGCTATTCTCTCAGCAACCGGAAAATCGCCTTTTTTATAATCCAAATAACAAAACGCTTCAAAATGTGGAAGCGGGACGCCGTATTGAATCCGGCTATCCACTCTGTTTTCACGCAAAAATTTATGTAATTCATTTCTTTTTTTAGTCAAAACAACGTAACGGTATCCGTTAATAAAATAGTTTTGCGGCACCAATGGAATAATTAAATCGCCGATGCCCTCAAGAAGCCGCGAATATAAGAAGTAATTTTCGCGTCGTCGCCTAATAATACCGTCTAAATTTTCCATTTTAACATTCATAATCGCGGCATGAAACGGAGAAAGACGGCTGGCCACTCCGATAGTCGGATGTTTAGCGCTAAGATTCTCAAAAGTTGTTCCGTACATTCTCAAAAGAGAAATTTTATCGGCAATTGTCTTATTATTTGTGATTATCGCTCCGCTATCTCCGAATCCGTTTAAAATTTTTGACGGATTAAAGCTTAGACAGGCGATATCACTATAATATCCCGGGTGACGATTTTTATATTTTGAACCGACGGCCTGCGCCGCGTCTTCTATCAAAAATAAATTATGTTTTTTAGCCAATTCAGAAATTTTTTCCATGTCCGCCATTATTCCGTTAAGATGGGTGACAATAATACCCTTTGTTTTTAGAGTTATAGCTTTTTCAATTAAATTTGGATTGATGTTGAAACTGCTTAATTCAATATCAACAAAAACCGGTTTGGCGTTAATCCAGGCAATCGCTCCGGCAGTCGAAAAAAAACTCACCGCCGGTACAATTACCTCGTCTTCGGGACCGATATTGAATGCCTTAAGAGAGAGAATTAAAGCATCGGTGCCGCTAGCCACCCCCAAGGCATATTTAGCGCCGGTGTATTCCGCGAGAACTTTTTCAAAAATCCTTACCGGCTTTCCCAACATAAAATCGCCGACGTTTTTCCCCTTCAAAACAATTCCAGCCAAAGCATTGATGATTTTTAATTTTAGGAATAGTTCATTCATTGGGTTATAAATTTCGTATTAAAATCGGGGTTTTACCATTGGCGGACGGATTTATTGTTGCCACTTCTTCTAATATGACTTGAAACTGGCGCTTTAAGGCCTCATACAGTAAGTTACTTAAATGTTTCTTTTCTGTCTCGGTTAAAGCGATATTCGGAATGTAACGAAACACTATCAGATTTTTATCCCGCAATTCAAACTGGTATTGCGCGATCCTGTCATGGTAACCCTCATCAATGTGCAGCGCCAAATCAAGAACGGACACGTTTTTATTAGAATTAGGGAACTGGATAATTTCCGACTCCCGACCATAAAGAGTAATAGTTTTTGATTTGCGGCCGCAAGAGCATAATTCGTTATTTATTACTGCCCTATCGCCGATCCTATATCTTATAAACGGCATCGTAAAATTTTCAAAAAAAGTTACAACTACATTGCCCTCGCAACCATCGGGAACGACCTCGCAGCCGTCCGACACAACTTCAAAATAATTCATCCACGGCGCCAAATGCAACTTGCGGTATTCACATTCAATCCCTAAAAGCGAGGTCTCCCGACTGCCGTAACAGGTAAAAGTCGGGCATTTAAAAAATCTGAAAATATTGTTTCGTTCCAGTTCGCTTATGTGTTCGCCACGGTACATTAAAGTTTTAAAAATTATGTCTGGGGCTTCTTTTCGGGTTAAAAATAGAAATCTCCTCAAATCGCTTCCGTTGGCGATAAGCGTTGCCGGCCTTAACTTTAGATAAGGATAAATGACGGACTGCCGGAATTTATAGTCGCCCCACTGGGTACTACTGAATCGCCCGCCAAAATTATCCAAATCATGATGGCTTTCTAAGCCCAATATCACTATGTGGCCATGATAGGAATTGCCAGAGTATCTTAATTCGTGGGAAGTATTTACTTCTCGCCGCAGATTGTCGCGTAAGTCCTGATAAAACTTCAGCGGCTCGCCGGTAGAGCCGGAAGTAACCGCTTCTCTAAAACGCCAGCGAGGAATATTTTTGGCAACAAACGTTTCAATTGGATTTTTTTTTATTTCGGTTCTGGTAATTAGAGGAATTTTCTGCAACTGTGAAAAATCTTTAAACGTTTCCGGATTGAAATTAGTTTCTTTAAAAACTCTCCGCCAATAAGGAACGTTGCTTCCGGCGTGAGTTAAAATTTTTTTAAGTTTTATAAGCTGAATTTCTTTCCAATCACTTTCTGAAAAAAAATCCGACTGCGCCAGCGCCCAATTTTGTATGGTCTTGTCAAAATATTTTAAAACTTTTGAATCTCTACTAAATGCTTCCACCGATAAAGGAGAATTGCAGATAATATGTTTTGCAATTTTTTGTGTGTATGAAAGCATAGCATCTCAATCGAAATCTACTTCATATATTTCCCACGGTATAACAGTAAAGTCAGAGCGCCTGATCCACAACGGATCAATTTTAAAATATCGCGTTTCGTCCATATCGGAAAATTTTGCAAAGTCCGGAAATCGCGCAATATGAATTATTTTACATTCTGCAAGCTCTTCTCCGCTCAATTCAGAAACTATGCCTTCGTATTGAACCGTTATATTTTGATCCCAGCCTATTACAACGGCAACGTTTCTATTATTCTTGAAATTCTCATACTTCCTAAACCGATTAGAAGTATCAAAGATCAAATTTAATTCATTTTTAACAGAAAATTTAATAGCCGCTGCTTCCGGCTTGCCTTCAGGATTCACCGTGGCGAGTACTGCTAAATTGTGTTTTTTAATAAAATCCGCGATTAGTTTTTTTTCGTTTTGATTATTGATTGCCATAATAAAATTCAATTACTTATACTCATTACATTCCATTATATCATAGCGATCCGTTGTATACAGACGGTTGTGAATATATCAGAAATAATTTATTATATAGACGCCATGGAAAAACAAAGGTCGATACAAAAAGAATCCGAAGCGGAAATGTCGAGGCCCGAGAATAAAATTTCCCGGCGGGAATTTTTAAAAACGGCCGGAGCAAGTTTTGCCGCAGCGATTCTTGCCGGCAACGCCAAAGAAGCGCTGGCTTTGATTGAAAAGACGTCCGAAACCAAAGAAAAAGAAGATGGCGAACCGAAAATATCTTTTGATATATTTTATTCTTTTCACGATACCGCAAAAGATGCGGAGGGGCTTGCGGAACGAATTAAAAAATCGGATATTTATATGCCCGAGCTTTTCGGTTGGAACGAACGGTATCTTAACGACACTAAAGCTATTGCCGAAGGCAAGATGACTCCAGATGAACTCATGTGGAAAAGGTTGCGAGGATTTGATCAGGAATATCCTTATTCTTTTGATTACGCCGAAGCCAAAGCTCTATATAAATCGAGTAAATATGTCGCCTATGTTGATGTACCGAGAGAACATCCGCTTTTTGATAAAGGAGCAGATGCACGAGAAGAACTCGGAAGAATTGATTTGACTAAGAATTTCTCAGAGTTAGCCGTGTCTTTTAACGAAAGCGTAAGGCGTTGGGCAGATGTCCAAAAAGAGCGAGAAGTATATATTCTTTCTGAATTGGGGAGATTCGCCGATAGCATCAAAGATGGCCGCATGCCGAAATTAAAAGGAAAAAAAGAAATAAAAATATTAATAGCGCTTGGTGCGATGCACACCGGCGTGTATCATGAACTTTCGCGCACCGAAAAAGAAACATCGCGCAAATTTCACACTATGCCGCTCATATTCGGAAAGTTCGCCAGTGAACTTGCGCGCCGTTTTATGTTCGGTAAAGATACCGATGAGACGCTTGCGACGCAAGCGCTATTCGGCGCAGTATTTAGCTCAATGGTTAGTAATCGTAGTGACAGAAGTATTCGCGGTTCATATGAGGTATCGCTTATTGAACGAAAAATTGTCCCCCAGTTTTCTATTGATGAAATGAAAAAAATATTTGCCGAAGCGCGCATCGCGGAAGACCCACAAAAAAAGTTTCTTGACGCGTCGCTTGAAAAGTTGAAAGAAAAAGGCATTCGTCTGCCGTCTTCCGAAAAAGAACTGGATACTTTTTTAAATGGATAAAATCACGGAATCGCAAAAAGGAGAAATCATGGAATCGCTTGGTTTTAAAGGAACGCTTGAAGATATAAAGAAGGTTTGGAGCGGGTACGCTAAGGGATGGGGCGATAGGTGGTCTCCCTGGCGGCCATCATCAGGAGATATTGGCGTATATCAAGCGCTGGCCGAAGAAAAGTTAAGTGGTCGAGTACTCCTGTTTGGCGCAACGCCCGAATTGAGAGATTTAATTGCGCAGAACGGCGGGGACATAGTTTTAATCGATATCTGCCCGGAAATGGTTGGGGCGGCCACTAAATTCCTTAATCATTCAAATCCAAAAAATGAAACATGGATTATAGCCGATTGGTGCGAAATGCCTTTCTCTTCAGATTATTTTGATTTAATGATCGGAGATTTTATGTGGTGGCTGCTTTCCGTGCCACGGCAAAAAACCCTTCGCGACCAAATAGCGCGAATTTTAAAACCGGGAGGAAATTTTGTTTCTCGTATTCATTTTTGCGACTTGGCGCGCGCCGGCCAAAACATAGAAGAGATAATAAAAACAAATTTGCTCCGATTACATCACGACAATAGCAATAGGCCGCAATTGCGTGAAATGATTATAGCTAAAATTGTTGACGCGACAGCCGATTTTCACGCCAAAAGATTAAACATAAAAACAGCTATTCCCGTATTTGAAAAAATTATTTCAGAAACCAGTGACGAATTCTTGCGAGGCTTTATAGAAGAACTTTTTTCGCGCTGCAAAAACCGCACCGACTGGACGGCGCAGACAAAAGACAAAAGAAGAAATATTCGCCTGTTTAGAAGAAAAACTTCTCTTTGTAGACGAAAAATTTGCCTCGGATTATGAAGATGCTAAATTTTTTCCAATTATTAAATTTATAAAAAATTAGAAAGCCGGATGTAAATATGGAAGATTTCTGGCAAAAAAAATCATCAAAGGAGTTTCTTATTTTCGCAGAAAAACCGGCAACCGGCGATGAAAAAGCAGTGTCGGCTGTTTTGCAAAAATTCATTTCAGCGTATGGTAAAAACGATGTTTTTGAAATAAGCAACTTGTTATCAAACAGCGCCCTGGTTAAAGGCATAGCCACTCGGGGCGTTTTTATTAATAAGAAAGATTATATTGCGCTGCTTAAAAACAATCTGGAAAATATCAGGCTTTTGACGATTAGCGATGCAGTGGTAAGAGTAAATAATGGCGATGCTAAAGTTTATGGCGTCATGACCATTCATTCTCTTGACGGACAAATCGGCGAATCTGACATTTTTTTAAAATTATTTGAAAAAGACAAACAGTGGCTTATTTCTCAAATAATTGTTCAAGATCTAGCTTGGTCACGGTAAGAACATCTGTTGTTCTGGTTGCCCCGAAGCCATATCGATCGGCGCCGCCTATAGCGTAAATTTTATCGCCAATCATCGCGCCACGGCCTAAGCCGTGGCGCGGAATATTTAATAATGGGCCAATGAGCCATTTTTCGCTTTTAATATCAAATAAATAGGTCTCTCTAAGAGCTTTTGAAAACACTTCACCGCCGTAAACAATTATGAATCGGTTATCAATAATGGCACCGGCATGACTGCTTTTTCCGGAAGGCATTCGTTCTTTAATCAATTGCCAAGAATCAGTAACGGAGTCATATTTTTCAACCGAATCATAATTTTTTATCACAATATCCTTAATTTCTTTTGGCGCACCATCGTAGTATCGGCCGCCGGTAGCATAAATATATTTGCCGTCGCTATAAGCCGTTAAATGATTTCGGGGATATATGAGATCAGCTGTTTTTTCCCATTGATCGGTTTTCAAATTATATCTATAAACTGTCCGATAATTGCGGAACTTGCCGTCCTGACCGCCGATAGCGTAAAGATAACCGTTGTGATGTATCAACGCCATAGCGGCTTTCGCTTCGGGCAGAGGCGTTTTTTCCAATATTTTCCCACTACGCGTATCAAAGGCGATTAAATGAGCCGATTCTTTTAATTGCAATTTATCATCGCCTGAAGAAAAAATAAAACCGCCGGCTATGTAAATTACATTGTCTGCTATTTCTACCGCCGGATGATGAATCGGCCATGGCAATTTGGCAGCAATATGAATTTTGCCACTCGTTGCGTTATAACAATCAATTGTGTTTATAGGATTTCCGACATCATCAATGCCGCCAATGAAATAAATTCTGTCGCCCATAACAACGCTATCGTATTCAGCGCGCGCCGATAAAAGAAAATATGGTTCTCCCAGCCACTTAATCATACTTACTTAGAGTTATTTTTTGATAAAAAATTTTTAACTTCCGCGCTTATAGTTTCTGCCGACGGCAAAGTATGGTGTTCCCATGCCAAGGGAGCGGGCGGGATATTCGGCGCCGCAATGCGTTTTACGATTATATTTTTATTATTATCAACCACCCTCATGCCGATTTCTGCGCCAATGCCTCCTCTCATTATGCCCTGTTCAATTATCGCGACGCGTCTGGTTTTCCCCGCCGACATCATTATGGTTTCAATATCAAGCGGTACTAAGGTTTTTAAATCTAAAATTTCGGCGCTGATATTTTCCTTTGAAAGCATCTTGGCCGCCCTTAAAGCTAAATGCGTCATGTAACCGCAACATATCAAAGTAATGTCGCCACCGGGAAGAACTATTTTTGATTTCCCAATCGGTACAATATAATCTTCTGTTGATACTTTTCCTAAAGTTGGATAAAGAGTTCTATCTTCAAAAAATAAAATCGGCGATTTACTTTCAATCGCGGCATTTAAAAGGCCTTTAGCGTCATAGGGATTTGAAGGAATAATAATTTTTAAACCGGGTATATGTTGAAACCAAGACATAAAATTGGCGCCAAATTCCGGCCCCCGCCCATCGTAAGCGCCAGAAGCAACCCTTATTATTATCGATATTGGTTTGGAAAAAGGATATCTGAAATTCCAAGTAGCGGCTCGATATATATCGTCAATGGATAGAGAAAGAAACGCGCCATACATTAATTCAACAATTGGATGCAATCCGCCGAGCGCCATACCAATACCAGCGCCAACAATCATATCTTCTATAAGCGGCGTATCAACAACCCTTTCTTTTCCGAATTTTTCGGCCAATTCGCGCGTTACATAATACCGGCCACCGCCGAAAGATATTTCTTCGCCAAGCAAGACGATGTTTTTATCGCGACTCATTGCTTTACTCAGGGACTCATTTAGCGCCTGGCTAAAAGTGATAACGCATTCGCTATTCATAGTTTTTCTTTATAAAAAGAAAGAAACTCCTCTTGCGAAGAAACTGAAGTTTTTAAAGATTTTTCAATCGCGTCATTTACTTCTTTAAGTATTTGATCGTAAATGTTATTTATTTGTCTTTTTTCCATAATTTTATTTTCTAAAAGTTCTTTTTCAAATAAAATCAATGGGTCTAAACGGTTAGAGACCGGTGGCGTAAAATCATAGCGCCATTTTTCTTCCATATAAAAATGCCCGCCTAAACGCGGTGTTAAAATCTCAATTAATACCGGTTTTTGTTCGCGTCGAACATTGTCAATAATCTTTTCTGTTTCTCTAAAAAAATGGAATATTTTTTCTCCATCAAAAAAATGGGATTCTATATTATAACCACGCCCCCGATCCACGATATTGGGTGTTGCTGATGTCATTTCAATAGGTGTAGAAATAGCCAAACCATTATTTTCGCAAATAAATACGATGGGGAGCCCCCAAAGCGAGGCAATATTCAAAGCACCACTAAAAGTACTGCGAGAGGCCTCCCCATCTCCGAAAAATATCGCTACAATATTTTTTTTACCGCTTTTCCTAATTGATTTGGCAAGACCGCAGGCGATCGCGAAGTTGCCGCCTAAAATTGTGCTGTATCCCATAACGCCCAATTCCGGATAATAACCAAAGCCGCCAACATCACCAAAACCTCTTAACATGCCGGTTTTCTTTCCGAAAAACTCCCCTACTATTTTTTCTAAAGGAATACCTTTGGCGATAAGATGAGTAAAACCGCGATAAGAATGAGGGAAGAGATAGTCTTCTTTATTAAGAAGCGCGGCAATAGCAGCCGCCGCTTCCTGCCCCTTGCCGGAATAAAGAAATTTTCTTACAAGGGATTCGCCGCGATCGTATAAAGATCTAATCGCCGCATCCAAAACCCGACCAGTTATTACTGTTTTATATATATGAATATAGTCCGCCATTATCGTAAGTAAAACACAAAAAATATCCAATGAAAATAGGTAGTAGAAATATAGGTGGTAGAAAAATAAATAAGGAGCCCGCTTATGGGCTCCCCGTAAATTATCTTAAATTAACGTTCCCATTCGGTTGTCAGAGAACCGTCGTCTCTAATAATCATAAGGCGCAATTTTCCTTTCTTACTCTCAAAAAGTTTAACCGTTGCTGTTTGGCCCATAGAATTTTCCGCCTTAACTTCACTGCCTCTAAATATCATCTAACCTTCAAATAGTAATTGGGACCCAATAACAATCTTTATGGAGCCATCACCTTTAATATACATAGTCGCCGCATTGCTGTTAATCCAGCTATACCAAACGCTGGCAATATTGTTGAAATCCTTAATCGGTATTTCTTTCTCGCCGGCAAAAGCCGGTAAGAAAGAAAAAACCGTGAAAACAGCAAGAATAATAAAGGTCAGCATGTTTCGTTTTATTGCCTTCTCCTCCGGTTAGTGGTTTTTGATTTCCGTTGCTGAAATCTTCCTACTGCCTCCGATATCATTTTTTGCTCCCGGGTAAGAAGCCCCGGCGAGGAAAAAATGTTTTCTCCGCAGTTGCCGCATCGGCTTCCCCTGTCGGGATTAGATGCGCCGCAGAAAAGACATACTATCCCATCGGGCTCCCATTGCGCCATCGTCTCCTCTCCCTCTCGTATTTGTTCTTAGATTTAAAGACCTAATCCTTAATTGTTAAGGTAACACATTTTTTCAAGTTTGTAAAGCTTTACTATCCGTACATTTTCGGTATTATTGAAAAATTAACTTTAGAATGATACCTTTTAATTAGAGGTTCTTTACATTTATATGTTTAAAACGGAAGGACGCCCAAATGAAGATCGCGGCATTACTGATTTTAGCTGCCATAACTCTGCTTGTTTTATTTATTTCTTCAGAAATTAACAGAAAAAATTAAATACGGCTTCACGAAGCCGTAATTTTTTGTTTGATTTTATTTACAAATGGCGGGTTTTTTACGTATAATAGCGTCTTGAGGAGGGTTGGCCGAGAGGCTTATGGCAGTGGATTGCTAATCCACGGGCGTCTAAAAAACGTCGCACAGGTTCGAATCCTGTACCCTCCGCAGACAACATTTTTTATCGAGAGACCGCCTCTATCGAGGCGGTTGCGAGACCGAGATGCATTTTGTTAATTTTATGATCAATATATTATGAGCGAAAAAGTCCCTAAAATTGAAAAGGCTGCTGAGTCGAATATCGAATCTAAGGAAGAGTTGGTCGTGAATAAAATTTATCAATTTACTCACCCGCTTTTTCATGCAACGTATTTTCCACATCAGACAAATCGGAAGGAGTATAGAGAATTAAGACAGCGATGGACAAAAGCTGTCGAAGAGATTGAACACGATAATCACGCGTTATTGTTTTATGTTACCACTTTTACAGTGAAAGAATTTCAAGACCTTGCAAAAAAGCGGAGCAGTATAACCGGAGAGGAAGCGATGCCATTTACAATCCGCGAACAACTTATTATGAATGAGCTCTCACGGATAAAGTCTTTAAAGAAGAAACTAAAGGATAGATTTTTAATGCTCTCTCCAGATAAAACCCGCGACGAGGAACCAAATTTTATAAAGGAACGGGAACGGCTCGAGGCGATACTAAAAAATCGGCATCTTAAACTGCCGGATCCGGAAGATATTACAATCAACTGTTTTGGCGAGTATCTTGAATCTTGCGTAAAAGCAGAAGCAATAAACCTTGCTCAATTACTGGGAGTACCCATTGAGATACCGCGAGATAACAGTGGTTCGTATATCCAACCAACTCGAGAGCTCTCGTTAAGTATCCATGATGTAGAAGAGTTTGATAAGGAATCTTCTTGAGACCGACACACCTCAAAATGTCTTCTGGAAAAATCGCCTCCGCCTTCACTAAAGTTACGGCGGACAAAGTAAAAAGCCCTACTGCGTCCTTCCGTAGCTTTAGCGAAGGAGGATAATGCTCACATCGGTGTGGTTCTAAACCGACTCACACCGCAGTGTTGAGCACCGGTTCAAGAGACCGATACTCCTATATTTTTTCAATATTACACAAACATAAAATTAATTTTGTTATGACTAAAATCGAAAAATCCGAATTTCATCCAACTTCCAATATTGAGAGAGCTGAGGACAATTTTCATTTTGAAGAAATTGCAGAAATTGAATCAGCTACTGTTTCTTTAGTAAGACAATTAAAAGAAAAGATAGAAAATGGAGAATACGATGAATTAATAAGTGATGATGTCGGCGGTAGAATCCCAACCCTTGTACTAAGAAGAATAATAAAAGAGGTGCGCCCTGATAAAAGTTTGGATACTTATTTTATTGCTAGCGGCAAGGCATATTTCCCAAGCAGCTCGACAAGAGAGAGCGGTTCTGAAAAAGGAATGTACGATATGTTACAAGAACATCTATCAAAAATAACTAAAGATAAAAAGAAGGCCCTATTAGTAACCCAATATGTGCACACTGGTAAAACACTAATCGCATTAGCTGATGCGCTCAAGGAAGCGGGTCTTAAAGATTTTGATATTGCCGCATTAGATGTAATGCCACATTTTGAATACGAAAATGCATTGCGAAACAGACTAGACAATAATAGACTATATGTGGGAAGCGAAGCGTGGCATCACATTCACGAAGAACACGAAAAGCTGGCTGGGGTAAGAAAGTCTAAAAAATACGTACCCTACCCAAGACGCGCAACAGATGTAATTAAGGAAGAAGGAAGAGAGCTTTCTCTAGAAGAATGGAAAGAAATATTTGATATAAAGAGAAACGAACCTTACGCAACCATGAAAGAAAAAATGAATGATACAGAGAAAAATGCAGAGTATGAACGACGAGTGCATGCGCCACTCACGACAGAAGAAGCTGAAGAAATTCAGAAAAATATCAACCTTGCTCGCGAAGATATCAAGCTGTTAGTACAGAAAGTTATTAGACAAGTGTGGGAGTAAAAACCCGACCGATACACCTCAAATCGCCTTCTGGGAAAATCGCCTGAAAAGCCCTATAATACTCACATTAGTGTGGTTCTAGACCGAGACACACCGCAGATTGATATAATTAAATTAATATGAAATCGCCCGAACTTATTGCACACGGCACGAGTTCCGAGAAGGATGCCGAAAAAATCAAAAAAGAAGGGTTTGAAGCACAGGAAGGTCGTGCGACTGTTTCGGGCGATTTAATATATGCCTTTGAATGGGCAACAAAACAAGAACGAAGAAAGGGAAGCAAAAGCGAGAGCGAAATCGGCGAAGAAGAAAAAGGGCGAATGATAATAATGAAAGTTCCGGAAGATAAGTCAGTTGACTATGCAACGCACACCAGTATTGAAGTTGACGAATCCTTAAAGGAAATCACCGGCTATTCTTCAAAGTACGTATCGGGCAGAAAACAGCTTGCAATTTATGGCGAGGGAGATGTTGCCGAAAAAAGAGAGAAAATCGAGCAAGCTAAAAAAGAATTAAAAGAAATTGATACTCAATTTTCAGCTTTTTTCAGAGAAAATAATATTGATCCCGATCAAATAAAATCCAGAGAAGATTTAATTGAGGCGATAAAGTCTTTTGATATTGAAAAGAAAATTGAAATTTTGAAAAAAGCCGAAGAACTGGAAAGACACCAAACGGAAAAGAGGAAGGAAGCCGAGCCGGACATCGCCATCTCTCAAGAGAATATTTTGATGAGTGTCGTTCCAACTGTGGAACTTGGAGAAAAGCTCGGCGAACTTTCTCAAAAAATAAGAAATCTTGAAGCGGTTGACCTAGAAAATTTTACCGAAAAAATCTCAAAAATTATTGAGAATAACAAGGAAAATTTTCTAGCTTCCGATTTAGATATTCGTGAAGTTGTGAAAAATCTTTTGGCTTCAACAATGGAAGCAGAAGTTATAAATATGGTCAGGTCGCTTTCTGGAGATGTGAAAAGAGCGCAAGGTTATGAAATATATAATCGTGGCAAGGACGAAGTGAAAGAAAAGGCAGTAGACAAAGACCAGTTAAGGCAGAAACTTGAAAAAATCCTTGCTATTGTTGAAGCCGACAATTTTGATATCGGAATGGAAAATCTCAACAGATATATTAGAATGAATACGAGGAAATTGTTGGAAGAATTGAAATAATTGATTTGGCCCCGACCGACACACCTAAAACAGCTCCCTGGAAAAATCGCCTCCGCCTTCACTAAAGTTACGGCGGACAAAGTAAAAAGCCCTACTGCGTCCTTCCGTAGCTTTAGCGAAGGAGGATAATACTCACATAGTTGTGGTTCTAGACTGCGACACGCCGCAGAAAGAACAAAGTATCGGAGCGATCCGAACACTATGAATTCCAACTACTACACCAAAATGTTTTTAGAAACTGTAAAAGACGAGAGTGATTTCTACGAAGTTTTAAATATTTTGAAAAAAATAACATTGGGCAATATTTGGTTGATCGGCGGGTTTGTATATAGAAATATTGCGAGAGGATTGTATGGGACATCAAAGCCGAGCGTTGATTTAGATTTTATTGTTGAAAAAGTCAATCAGAATTTAACTTTTCCTTTGGGATGGACTAATGCTCATAATCGTTATGGCAATCCGAAATTCATCAGAACAGATGGCTTAGCAGTTGATTTTGTTCCGTTGAACAATATTAGTTCAATTCTTAGAAGAAAAGTAGAGCCGACAATATATAATTTTCTTACTGGAACTCCGCTTACGATTCAATCAATTGCATATGATGTTAAGAATAATCGCGTTATTGGCTCAATAGGAATCAAAGCTCTTCAGAGCAAGACCATTTCAATAAATGATGCGGAACAGGCAAAAATTTATGCAAACAAAAAAGAAAGGGCAATAGAAGAAATCATTCAAGAAAAGGCAAAAGAATTGGGGTTTTACATCAACAACTCCTGACCCACGTACCTCAAATTCGTCTCTGTTCAGATGCTCAAAAAGCCTTATACTGCTTGCATTAGCAAAGTTCAAGCCTGAGACACGCCGCCAAAATTTTTTATATAGAAATCGAGATAACTAAAAAATTGTTTTTATGGAAAAAATTAGAAACAAGGAAAATAAGGATAGAGAACCGGATGCAGTTAAATTAAAAGAGTTGATTGAAAATGATCCGCGTACAATGTCTTTAACTGCGGGACAGATGGCTCTGCGAGAAATAGAGGATGGGAATATGCATTCAGCATTAGCGCGACTTAGGACTGAACTTGATAAGCTTTATATTACTAATAGAGAATTGTATGATTATATTCTTTCATTTGAAAACCTAGACCGAGACACCTAAATTTGATAAATGAAATAGGTCTAAAAAATCCCTCAATGGCCTCGTTGGTTTAAGTCCTAGACCGAGACACAGCCAGTTAGGATTGGGTTATTTAAATAATGAAAAACAGAAATATTCTAAAAATCTTTTTCCAAGGCCTTGCCCTAATGAGCATTATTGCGGCAACGTTTTATCTGGCTCATTTCGCCAAAGGGAGCGGGGCGATGCGGGAAGTAGTTGCGTTTTATGGATACTGGGGCATTGCGGTTATTTCCTTTATCAGCGGATTTAATCTTACCATTCCCGTGCCGGCAGCCACATTTATGCCGCTTTTTCTGGAATTAGGGCTCAATTTCTGGTTCTCTATTTTTATCATTGTGGCGGGAGTTACCGCCGCGGATTTTATAGGGTACTTTCTTGGGAAATTCGGACGACATCTTGCAGTGTATTCAGCAAACGGGAAAATTGTTTCCCGGCTTGAGCACATACGGGAACGGTATCGGTGGGGACCGATCGTGGCGCTATTTTTCTTTGCTTCTCTGACGCCGCTTCCCAATGAAATACTGCTTATTCCGCTTGGGTTTTTAGGATATCGTTTTTCCCGTCTACTGCCCGTTGTTATTTCCGGAAACTTTTTATTTAATGTTATTTACAGCGCGAGTGTAGTCGAAATATTTCGACTGTTATAAAAGAAGTGAAGGCGGAAGAGACCGATACTTCTATATAAAAAATCCCGGGTAATGGGATTTTTGTAATTAATAATTTAGATAAATCTATTATGGACAATGAAAGCCGATAATAAATTCTTGCATCGCTCTTTCCAGTTCTTTTTCAGTCTTGAAACGGCCCTTTCCGACTTCGCCGTGCGCCTTTACAAAAACATTTCTTAATTCAAAATAATGGCCCTTATCGGTATTATTACCAATAACGGCATTTATCTGTTCTCTGAATTGATTGACTCCTTTTGGGAGAACAATAAACCCGAGCAAATCATTTGATGGGTCTCTTACCCGTATCGGAACGTTACCCGTCGCTTCCATCACCATATTGAAATGTTTTTTTAATTCTTTTGCGTTATATGTTCTGATTACAGGAGACACAATCCCGATCGCGCGATTTTCCATTCCTTCTTCTGCGCTCGCCACATGAAAATCTTCAATATGTTTGGCCTTATCATCAATGCAGAAAACATGATAATCGGGATCTTTTTGGAGCGACTTAAGAATAATTCTATACGATTCTTTTTTGCTCTGATGCCCTATAAAAAGCATCCATCTGACTTTCAGTTGCCAGGCAAGACAAAATATCTGGACTCTCATTGCAAGTGTGCTTGAGCGAGCAGTAACGATATCCTGGCTAAAAAATTCTTGTGGAAAATTCGGTCTCACCGGAGCGTTATGGGCGATTCCTAAAAGCCATGGGCCTATTCCCGGGCACTCGGAAAGCAAGCGTTCTTCGTACTCAAAAAATTTCTTAAGGTCAAAGTTTATAACCGCGAATACTTCATCACTTCTATTATCCGCTAAAACGCCGTCAAAATCCCAAATAACATGTACCTTTTTGCCATTTTGTAAAAGTTCTTTTATTTTTTTAATGGCATCAAGAACAAGATTGTAGGCATTTTGAATCTCTTTCTCTGTGCTTTTCCGCATCTTATCTCCTCACATTCTTGTCATATTCTTGATTTTAACTTTGTTCATATTTAAACACCATATTTCATTTTATACAAGTATAAATGTTATGCTTTACCTATTACTATGCAAAACATTATTACCCTAGAAGATTTTAAAAAATTAGACATTAAGATCGGTAAAGTTGTTTCCGCAGAAAAAATTCCTGATTCCGACAAACTCATTAAATTTATTTTTGACGTTGGCAATCAGCAAAGGCAAATAATTGCCGGAATAGCGGAATTTTTTCCCGACACGGCTGTATTGATAGGAAAAGAAATGCCCATTCTTCTAAATCTTGAACCGAAAAGATTCAGAGGCAACGCCAGTGAAGGGATGATAATAGCGGTTGATGTTGACGGGCGGCCCGTTTTTCTCCATCCCGAGGAAAAAGTGCCGCCGGGCAGTACCGTAAGGTAGGGATTTTTCTTTTGACATCACGACTTTGACTGTGGTAATTTAAGTCAACTACAGAATATTTTTCTTTTACAAAATAATTCCGGAGAGGAAATGCAAATCTCAATAGAGAAATTAGAAGAGCTTTTACCAACTATTTGTAGCCCAGAGACTTCATCCGATCCAAAAAAATGGACGCGAAATGATCCGCTTTGGGGGCATTGCGCCGTACAGCACCGGTAAAGATTTTTCCGCTCCTCAATTTCAAGGTAAAAAACTGATACTAACCGCTTTTGAAACGGCCTTTGGCCGTTTTTGTTTCATTTATATATATTGTCTTCGTCCTCAATTCCTTGCTATAGCAAGGAATTGAGGATAATACGTTGGCAATATAAACAATACAAACTAAGATACTCTAAAAAGTAATTATTGGAAAATATAAATAGATATTGGTAAAATGAAGCATATGTTAAAAAATAAAATGAAAAAATCCATAAATCATGAAAAAATGCTGGTGCCGGCAAAAAAATTGCCGATCGCTCCTCATCCGCGCGATTGGCGGCATTCTTTCCACTGGCGGATTTTTAGGATTATGGCCGAATTCGTTGATGGCTTCCAATTCTTGTCGGATTTTAAAAAAACCGTAACTTTATTTGGTTCCGCCACATTTAACGAAACCAATCATTGGTACAAGGTAGCGCGCGACTTGGCGCAAATGTTAAGCCAAGCCGGTTATTCGGTTGTCACCGGCGGAGGCCCCGGAATAATGGAAGCCGGCAATCGCGGCGCCGTTGAAGGCAAAAATGGCGACTCCATTGGTCTGAACATCCAGTTACCCTATGAACAAAGAACAAACCGTTATGTTGAAAAGGGGCACGGTTTTTACTATTTTTTCACCAGAAAAGTCATGATGTCTTTTTCGGCCCAGGCCTATGTGTTTTTTCCCGGCGGCTACGGCACGCTTGACGAGGCTTTTGAACTTTTGGTGCTGATTCAGACAAAAAAGATTTCCGGAAAAATTCCTGTAATCTTTGTCGGCCAGGAATTCTGGTGCGATATGGACAGCTGGCTTAGAAAAACCCTTCTAAAGGAATATCAAACAATCGACCCGGAAGATCTAAAAATTTATACCATTGTTGATACCGCCAAGGAAGCGTTTGATATTATAAGAAAAACCAAGCCAAGAGAAGAATTTAAGTAAATCAACAAATTCGCCCCAATAGACATTGGGGCGAATTTGTTGTATTATTTGCAAGTTATGCCTAATTCGAAAAACAACAACTTAATCCCCCGCTCGCCGGTTGTAGTTGTAATGGGCCATGTTGACCATGGTAAAACCAAACTTTTGGACTACATTAGAAAAACCAGCGTGGCCGAAAAAGAAGCCGGCGGCATTACCCAGCACATTGGCGCTTACGAAATCACTTATAAAAATCGCGGAATTACTTTTTTGGATACTCCGGGCCATGAAGCGTTTTCAAAACTTCGCGGCCGCGGCGCTAAAGCCGCAGATGTAGCAATTCTCGTAGTAGCCGCCGATGACGGCGTTAAGACCCAAACTGTTGAAGCGATAGAACACATTAAAAAAGCCGAACTGCCTTTTATTGTCGCGATAAACAAAACCGATAAACCGGAGGCTAATCCAGAAAAAGTAAAAAAAGAACTCGCCGAAAACGATGTGTTGGTTGAATCGTGGAGCGGTAAAGTGCCGTCGGTTGAAATTTCCGCTAAACAGGGAAAAAATATAAACGAGCTTTTGGACTTGGTTTTACTTTTGGCAGATTTAAACGAACTTAAGACCAACCCGAAAAAGCCGGGCGAGGGGCTGGTTATTGAAACCAATCTTGATCCGCGCCGGGGAATAGTCGCATCGTTGCTCATTTTAGACGGCATAATTCAAACCGGCGACTACATCTCAAGCGGCGGAGTAACGGGAAAAATAAAAATAATTGAAGATTTTTTGGGAAATTCAATCACGCAAGCGCATGCTTCGTCGCCCGTTATAGTTATTGGTTTTACCGAACCGCCCCAAGTGGGAGAAAAGTTTTCTACCGATAAAATCCCTTTCACAGCTGCTTTAAAAGTTGCCAAAAAAATAGGTGAGTTTATTGAAAAATCCTTTGATGATGAGCCCGGTCAAATCATAGAGCCGGAAGAAAAAACGAAAAATACGTTTAACATAATAATAAAAAGCGACTTTCAAAGCTCGGCTGAAGCCATAAAAGAAGGTTTTGAGAAAATGATATTTGAAAACAGCAACATTAAAATTCTTAAGGCCGAGACAGGAAACGTTAATGCTGGTAATTTGGAACTGGCGGATTTAAGCGACGCCATCATAATCGCTTTTAACGTCAAAGTTGACACCACCCTTTCGCTTTACGGCAAACTTAAAGAAAAAGTAATTTCCGGAAACATTATTTATGAAGTTTTAGACAAAGCCAAAAAATTGATTGAAACCAGTTTGAAACCGCGCCCCGAAAGAGAAGAAACAGGCCAATTGCAAATTCTCGCGGTTTTCAGAAAAGAAAAAAATCGGCAAGTTGTTGGCGGCAAGGTTACCAGCGGAGAAA
Source organism: Parcubacteria group bacterium (assembly GCA_016186325.1). Taxonomy (NCBI): domain Bacteria; species Parcubacteria group bacterium. The sequence goes on from JACPLW010000005.1 coordinate 94,405, forward strand.
TTGTTAAAAACGCAAGAATTGAGATTGTGCGCGATGATGCCGTTATCGGCCAAGGCCGCATTATCAGCATAGAGTCAGAGAAAAAAGAGGTAGGCAAAGTTGAGGCTGGCCGGGAAACAGGCATAGCAGTTGACTTCGGAGAACCAAAAATTGCCGTCGGAGACACGGTGGTCCTTTTTAGGAGTTTAAAACAAAATTAAAACGACAATGGCAAAAGAAAGAGCTGAGCGGCTTAGCGAGCTTGTGAAAAAAGAGATTGGCAAAATTATTTTTGATACGATAGACACTGAACCGGGTGTTTTGGTTACCGTTACCCGCGTAATAGTAAATTCGAATCTTTTTACCGCCGATGTTTTTGTCAGTGTTTATCCTTCTACCGGAGCGTCGGAAATTCTGAAAAAATTGGATCGCTTGATTTACGAAATCCAGCAGTTGCTAAATAAAAAGTTAAGAGTAAGGCCGGTGCCAAAAATTATATTCAAATACGACAAAAACCCGGAAGAAGCGTCAAAGATAGAGGGTATATTGAAAGAAATAGAAGAAAAATGATAAATTTTGAGTAGACGGCATGGTAGCTCTGGCTTCGCCAGATCTAGCGAAGCTATGACAAGTGGTAAGGCAGAGGTCTGTCTCGCTTCGCGAGATCCCGCGCAGCGGGACAAAACACATTATGAAATATTATGCTTATATTTTACAAAGTTTAAAAAATAACGATATTTATATTGGGAGTACAAAAAATGTTATAGATCGACTAAAATTGCATAATTCGGGCAAAGTTAAGTCTACAAAAGCATATAGACCGTGGAAATTGTTAGAGTTTGGGGAGTATAATTCAAGAAACGAGGCAGTAAGAAGAGAGAGGTTCTTAAAAAGTCATCAACAAAAAGAAATAATAAAAAGAAAGCATAGTTTATAATAAGGCCACGTAGCCAAATGGTAAGGCGGTTCTCTGCAAAAGAACTATACGCCGGTTCGATTCCGGCCGTGGCCTCCTCAATTAGACTTTCTGATTTTTGACCGACGAATCGGTGGGCGGCACGAAGTGCCGCCCATTGGTTTTGTGGGGGGAAATCAAGGCCGCTCGGCGCGCGCAGGCGCGCCTCGCGATTGGCCAAGACGAGGTTCGAAATCCCTTGTGGTTTTGTATTTGCTTGCCCAACAAAAAGAATTTTTGCTATACTATAAATGTACTCAACTGACCGATTGCTTATTTTAATGGCCGTCTTAGTCAGCTTGAGCAATCGAGTTGAGTACAACTAGGGCGGCCATTTAAGTTTTCAAAATTATGGACAAAGTTATACAACCGCAAAAATTCTTTTTGTATGCCCGCAAGTCCACGGATGTGGAAGATAAGCAAGTGCGTTCCATCGAGGACCAGATCGCAGAATTGCGCGCTTTTGCTAAGCAAGAAAATCTCAACATTGTTGATGAGTTGGTGGAAAAACAATCGGCCAAAATTCCGGGTCGTCCTATTTTCAACGATATGCTTAATCGGATAGAGAGTGGCGAAGCAAACGGAATTTTGGCCTGGCATCCTGATAGATTAGCGCGCAATTCTGTTGACGGTGGACGCACCATTTATCTTCTGGATTGCGGGCATTTGGCGATGTTGAAATTTCCTACATTTTGGATGGAAAATACCTCGCAAGGGAAATTTATGCTTAACATCGCCTTTGGGCAAAGCAAATACTATGTAGATTCTCTTTCCGAAAATACCAAAAGAGGATTGCGCCAAAAAGTGAAACGAGGTGAATATCCAAGCCTTGCGCCGGTTGGATACATAAATGATTCTCGCAATAAAACTGTAGTGGTGGATAAAAAGCAAGCTCCGGTTGTTCGCAAGGCTTTTGAACTCTATGCGCAAGGCGATCAACGGCTAGAAGACATTGGAGAATTTTTGGCGCAACACAAATTAGTTTCAAGAAGCGGAAAGAGAATCCACATCTCAAGAGCGACTTTTATTCTCTCTAATCCTTTCTACACCGGTTTATCTCAAGAGCGACTTTTATTCTCTCTAATCCTTTCTACACCGGTTTATTTCGCTACGCTGGCGAAATCTACGAGGGCAAGCACGAGCCAATCATTGCAAAGAAACTTTTTGACAGAGTGCAGGAAGTTTTGAAGCAGAGGGGAAGACCGCGACACAAATCTAAAATTGAGCCGCAAGTATTTTGCGGATTATTGCGTTGCGGCACTTGCGGCATGATGATAACTGGCGAATACAGGGTAAAAATCCAAAAGAACGGCACGCAACATTTTTATACTTACTATCATTGCACCAAAAAACGCAAAAACTTCGAGTGTCCCGAACCCTGTATTCGCCAAGAAAAATTAGACGAGCAAATTTCCTCTCTGCTTCAAAAAGTTTCTTTGCCTGCGGATTGGGCGGAAAAATTAAACACAAGATTGGAAAAAGATAAATCAAAGTCCGCCCAATCCGTTTCTGCTTTTGTTCAAACAAACCAAGAAAGAATCAAAGTCATTACCACCAAGCTCCAGCGACTTCTTGATGGCTATTTAGAGCAAGACATAGACCGCGAAATCTATCGTGCTGAAAAATCCAAATTTCTTTCTGAAAAGAAGTCGCTGGAAGAACAAATGACCAATCTTGAACAAAAGCAGAATAGTTGGCTCGAACCGATGAAAGAATGGATAAAAGTCGCTTCTTCTCTTGAGAAAACCGCAAGGGATAGCAACCTTTTTGCTAAAAAGGTTGCTGCCGAACAAGTGTTCGGCTCGAACCTCGTCTTGGCCAACCGCGAGGCGCGCCTCTGCGCGCCGAGCGACTCTGATTCTGCGCCAGAA
>JACPLW010000006.1 GCA_016186325.1 Parcubacteria group bacterium
CCCCGCACCAGAACAAGTTCGGTGCGGGGCGAGAGGCATAAACAATAAAATATTATGGAAACGATGAAGTTTGATGAGGTGGGCCCCGAATCAGAACAAGTTCGGTACGAGGCGAGCCAAGGGGAAGAAAATAATCAAGCGGCGCCGAAGGCGCCGAGGAATAAGAGGCTGATTTGGGGCGGCGTAATTTTGGCCGTTTTAATTTTAGCCGTAATCGGCTGGCAGTATTGGCGATACACCCAAAGCCCGTATTATCAGCAGATGAAAGCGATTAAAACAATTGAAAAAGATCTTAAAGAACAAGATAAATGGGGCGGGAAAACGCCCGAAGAAACCGTGAGATTATTCACCGAAGCGGTTAAAAAAGGCGATTTTGAGTTGGCGAGTAAATATGGGCGTTCCGAGGATATTAAACCTGTTTTAGAAAAAATAAAAAATGATGGAAATATTGGCTTGCTCATAGAAGATTTAGAAAATGGTATGTTAGAGGAATCTCCGGGTTTTGCTGGTGAATACGTTGATTTAATAATTAAAGAAAGCGGCAAAACAAAATATTCGGTATTGACAATGCACAAAAGTGATGGGGGGACTTGGAAAATTGTTGAATTTTAATGAAATTTAAACCTATGAGCAAAAATTTAATAGCAATAACCGGAGGCCTGATTTTAGTCTCCGGTTTTTTGTTTTATCAAAATGGCGCGGCTTATAGCGATACAACGACTCATCCGGATTTAACAAGGGAGGTTATCACTTTTTATGAGCTTTCAACCGGTAAAAAATTTACCGAAGAACAAAAACAATGGGTTATTCAGGGGTCAATTGATGAAGATAGGGCGCCGAGATGGCTTAATCATTTTTATGATCAGGTCTATGAAAGAGGGCTTTCTACTGAAATGGTAGGTATAAACGGTTATTTAGCCAAAAATTGGGCGCAGTATTCTTCTTATCAGACGATTAATCCGGGAAATATTGCCAATTTGTGGGCTGGCAATGGGCCGGTTATTTCCGGAAGCTGGTGGGGAGATTTTTCTTATGAGGCGGCGATTAAAGATTATTCAAAAGACAAAGAAAAAGAGGCGTATGTTTCTTTAGGTCATATCTTACATTTAATTGAAGATGTTACTGTGCCGGAGCACACCAGAAATGACGCGCATCCGGGAGGCGATATGGCAAGTTTTTATGAGGATTGGACTAAAGAAAATTCTTCCGGTTTAACGCAGGATTTGGGTAAAAGAATATTTAATCAGGGGCATAAACCGGTAATTTATTCTGATTTAGAAAGTTATTTTAACAATTTGGCCACCTATACTAACACTCATTTTTTTAGTCCGCGAACAATCAATTCAAAATTGTATCAAAAGCCAAAAATTGTTTACGAAGATGGGAATTTTGCTTATGGGTTAGACGAAAATGGACAATATTTTGATTTGGCAGTAGTTAATAAAAAATCTTCTTATCGAAAGACTTATGAAATTAAAGATAGCAACAATCAAGTCCTTCAAGAATACTGGCTTCGGTTATCTCGGCAGGCGGTGATAAACGGCGCTGGCGTTATTCAATTATTTTTAACCGAAGCGGAAAAAGCGAAAGAAGTTGAACTGGCAAAACAAAAAGTTGAGGCGCAACAACTTGTGAAAAAAAGCTCTCTTATAAGCCAAATTTATAATTTTTTTAGGAGTCCGGACGCGCCGATGAGCGAGCCGGCTTTAACTATAACAAGCGAGCCGATTCCGGCTAAGCCGCAAATAGTTAAACTAATTCCAAAAACTGAATTTGTCGCGCAAACGCCAGTTCCAGCGCCAAAGCCGATTCCAGCTCCTGTTGTTGTAGCTCCGACACCGCCTCCGCCGGCGGTTTCAGCGCCGGTGCCGGAATCGGCGGCGCCGGCGCCCACGCCGGCGCCGCAGACTAATAATCCGGTAGTTTATGTCGGCGGAGGTGGCGGTAATGGAGGGGGAAGTTCGGGTTCAAATACTCAGCAATCAACTCAACAAAATTCAACACAAGAAAATATCGAGATATCAACATTTCAAGTGGGCGATTTGGTGATAAATGAGATTATGTATAACCCGGAAGGGGCTGATGATAAACATGAATGGATAGAGCTTTATAACAACTCCGGGCACAGTATAACATTAACCGGCGGTTCCGGCGGTTGGAAATTTGATGACGGGGCGACGTCGCTTCACGGATTGAATGAACCGCCGACAAATAGTTCGCAAGGATCAATGATGATTTCGGCCAGCGGCTATGTTATTTTAGCTGACAACGCGGCAACTTTTCTGACTGATTATCAGGGTTTTAACGGCGCAGTGATTGATACGGTAATGGATCTGAAAAACTCCACTTCAACTATTAAAACTATAAAAATAATCGCGCCTGACGGCGCCGTGATTGATTCGGTTTTATATTCTAATTCATGGGGAGCTGACGGCAACAGCAAGACGCTTGAAAGAAAGTCGGCCCCCGGCGGTTCAAACGAAGTGGCAAATTGGGCGCAGTCGTCTGCGCCCGGCGGTACGCCGGGCGCGCTCAATAACTGGGAATTATCGATGTCCGACATCGATAATTCCGCTTCAACGACTGTCGCTTTTGACGATACCGCCACTTCAACCGAAACAATTTTGGGCTTAGGCACCGATGTTTCGTCAACGACAACAATCGCAACAGACACAACATGGACACTCGCCGGCAGCCCTTATCGGCTGATTTTTAATTCGGTAAACCGTCCGACGGTCGCCGCTGGTGCCGTTCTCACAATAGAGCCCGGCGTAAAAGTTATTCCCCAGGGCGGCGGTTACACCGCGCTTGAAATTCAGGGAACGCTTAACGCTGTTGCCACCTCCGGCGCGCCAATAATTTTCACTTCAATAAACGATGCCGATAACAGTACCTCAACGACACCGCAAAAAGGCGACTGGCTTAATATCGCATTTAGTCAGGGCTCACAAGCAAATTTGGATTATGTTGAATTCCGCTATGGCGGCCAGGGGAATACGTTGCCGCTTTACGAAATGGTTAATATCGTCGGCGCGACGGTTAATATAAAGAATTCAAAATTTGAAAACTCTCAAAACACCGCCTTGCATCTGGTGGATTCGTTGGGAGTGGTGGAAAATTCCACTTTCTTAGACAATAATTGCGGAATATCCATTGATTCATCTAATGGTATCGCTAATACCAACTACGCTGGTTGTTACGGAGTTCACACAACTGGCCAGGTTTTATCTGCCGCGCCTCAAATAAAAAACAACCAATTTATACGCAATCAAATTGGCGTTGAGGTTAGAAGCGGAGCAGCTCCGATCATGGATAATAATATTTTTACTGACAATGGTTACCCCATAAAAATTGAAAGCTCATACCCAAGCGTTACTAATTCACAATTAGCAAATTCAACCACAAGCCCAAATATCTTAAACGGAATCGCCATTTCCGGCTATACGCATTTTTCTCAAAATCACACGCTTAAAAATGATCCACAACTGCCATATATTCTAGAAACAAATGGGCCGGATATTTCACCTTATATTGATGTCGACGCAACACTGACTTTAGAACCCGGCGTTATTTTTAAAACCGGCCACACTTTTACGGCTCTTAACGTAAATGGCTCGCTTATTGCTTCAACTACACCCGACAACCCGATTGTTTTTACATCTCTAAAAGATGACGCGAGGGGAGGCGACACCAATGGCGACGGTTCGACAAGCTCACCACAAGACAGCGACTGGGCAAATGTTAAATTTCTTGCCGGTTCTATCGGTAATTTTGTAAATACGATTTTTAGTTATGGCGGCTCTGGTTTTGTTCCTTACGACCTTCCTCCAATAAATACTTTGGCAAAAGATTTCCCCGCTGTTACAACATCGGGTAACTATACGGGAATAACAAGCAGTGAATGGATTGCCGAAAACAGCTATAATTTTAATAAGGTTATTTTTCATAATTTTTCTACAAATAATCCCCAAAATCTCGGTCATCTTGCGGGTATTAAGGATTCCGGCAATAATTTTATTGCTTCAACTGAATTAGGCGGCTTGCAAAATATAGAGGAAATTGAACTAACCGCTCCACTGCAAGGACAATTTATGGCAGGGGAAAGATACTATGCAATAATACAGATTAGCCAACCCGACGGAACCTCGGTTGGTCAAGAGGACTCATTCTCAATTGGTATAGATGAATCGGGAATGTTGGCTGTTGCTTTTTATGAATTAGTGCCCGGCGCTCCGGCTAATCCCGCTCTTTCCATTGACGCCGGCGCCTCCGTTATTGTTCAATAGCATTATTGATGTCCGACATCAATAGTTTTGGGGATAAGATGGGGATAACTTTATGGGTTTAATAAATCTATAATCTACATGGAGGATTTTTTTGATAATGAACTTGGAAGAAGGGTTCTGGCTTTAACGAAGGCCGGTTTTAAGGTTTCTGATTTGATTCCAGATATGGCTTTGCGGGAAAAGATAAAACACCAGATTTTAGCTGTTTATAAAATTTTTTTTGAGAAAAAATACCCCGAATTATTAAAAGAACTTGATGTCTTGGACGGTTTTTTCTTTTTGGCCGGTCATTTGAATTTGGCAAAAGAAGAGCATGTAAAAACGCTAAGAAACGGCCTTTTGGTTTTTAAGTCCCAAATCATTATAGAAATGCATCCGCGATCTAAATTTTCTGCCACTGATTTTCCACAAGCAACGGAGCGAAAACCGGAAAAACCCTCTTTCACCAGAGCTTTGGAAATCGAGGAAAAAAGAACGGCTTTATCTCTACAAAAAGACAATGAGCTTAGCGACAGGCAAGAGAAGATTTTAAAGTATTTTAAGGAAGGTAAAGATGTTCTCAAACTCGCTGATTTGCTAACGATTTTTCCTGATGTTAATGAAAAGACGGTTCGAAACGATCTTATATTTCTTATCAAAATTGGAAAAATATCAAGACAAGGCACGGGAAGCGGCAGTCATTACCGGCTTTTGGAAAAATAACGGGCTTTTTAGTTCGGAAGTTCGGAATAGTTCGGAAGTTTCCGAACTATTCCGAACTCGGAAAACAGGCTTCCGAACTATTCTGAATTATTTACCCCACTTTGGCAATTATTTTCACCATTTTTTCATCTCTTTTCTCTTCTCTAAAAATCAAATAAATTGTTTTCTGAAGTGAAGTTTATGAAAGCGTTTTAGCATGGTCCTCGCCATGGCGGGGTAAAACACTTTCATCGGATCCCGCCATGGCGGGACTGGGCGACCGAGAGCACGAGGAAAACAATCTATTTGATTTTTTCCACTAAAGTTATCCACAATTTCACTCAATATTCAATCATTATTATAATTTATTTAAGAACTTTAGTTATCCACATTCAGATGTTTTAAAACATCTATTTTTGCCTTAAATTAAGGATATTTTAACACCCAATGCAGGTACTTGCCTAAGGTAGAATTTGGTGATATTATGAAAGCGTGACAAAACAATGTAATATATGGTTGCAATCGTGAAAAACCGATGATATAATTCTTCATTGACTGCTGATGACGGTTTTGTTATTATAACCTTTTGGGATTGAACTTTGACAAATTAAATTTTATGAAGCGAACGAAAGTTCGCACTTGAGAAATTATAGAAACACCAAGGCTAGAGATGCCGGTGATTTCTATAAACTAAATTGTAGAAATTCTCACGCGGAATCCGCGTAAGTTTTCTTCAGTATAGTTCGGAAGTTAGAAATCGGAAATCTCATCAATTACATTTGGCGAGAAAGTATTTACTAAGCTAATCGGAAATGGAAATTTTTTCCCAATCGGGTAATAATTTCCATATAAAATTATTATAATTAAAAGTTAATTAGAAATTTAAAATTAAGGAGAAAAAATTATGTTTAATGAGATGACAAATAAACGAGTTTCATTGCCTATTGGTCTCGTCCTCTTGGGCGCGGCATTGGCTGTGGTTCTTAGTTTTTCAGTGCCGAAGGCCGGCGCTGTAACCATAGAAGAGTTACTGCTCCAGATTCAGCAATTGCAAGCACAGCTTGTTGCGTTGCAAGGCGGATCTAGCTCGCCTGCTGCAACGGCTTGCACCTTCACCCGCTCGCTCTATCTTGGAGTTAGCAGTGGCGCAGATGTAAAATGTTTGCAACAGTATCTTAATAGCGCCGGTTATCCAGTATCTTCAAGCGGCGCCGGTTCAGTGGGTAACGAAACAATGTTTTTTGGTTCGTTGACTCGTTCAGCTGTTGCCAGGTGGCAAGCTGGAAATAACGTAGCCCCAGCCGTTGGTTACTTCGGCCCAATTTCACGGGCCAAGTATTCTGCATTAGCTGGTGGTGTTATACCGCCCCCCGGTCCTACGCCAACAGCCGGCGGTCTTAGCGTTAGTCTTTCAGCAATGACTCCGGCCTCAAGAGCCCATGTCGTTGGTGCGGCTAACATGCCGTTCGGCCGATGGACTTTCACTGCCGGTTCCGGCAATGTGACCGTTACCTCTTTGAAATTCACCCGCTCGGGCATTTCATCCGACGCGGAAGTTAGCAACGCCGAACTTTATGATGTGGCTACCGGCGATTATATCGCTCAATATACCGGCTTAGGTTCCGGCGTTTTGTCGTTCTCTAATTCATCCGGCGTGTTCACAGTTAACGCAGGCACAAGTAAGGAAGTTGAAATGCGCATCAAGAACTCCGGTTCTAATAACCACACGATGGCTTGGGGTTTGAACGCGGCGGCCGATGTGGTTTCAAACGCGACAAGCGTTTCTGGCGTATTTCCGGCAACTTCAAACGCGATGACCTTCGTTTCGGTTACCGACCCGGCGATTGCCACTTTGACCTCTGCTGTCGTTACAACCGGCGGCTCAGTTAACGCCGGCACCACAGGATATCTTTCCGGTTCATTCACTTTAGTGGCGGCAAATAGCGCTGTCTATCTTGATAGAATTGTTCTTACCCAGAACGGTTCATCTATTTCGGGCACCGACGTTACCAACGTTAAATTGGTAACCACCGGCGGCCAGCAGCTCGGCAGTGTTTTGCCAAACTTAAGCTCTGACGGCAAAGGCACGGGCGCGCGACAAGACCTATAATGTAGGCGTCAGCCCATCGGCCACTCTTGCTATGACGACAACCACCATTGAAGCCGGTACTTTAACCTTGACTCTTGACCCGTCAAGCCCGACCGGCAATATCGCCCCGAGCCAGACCAACGTTACCGTATTAAAGGTAAAAGTGGTTGCTTACGGCGAACAGGTTAAAGTTCTCTACATCCCGTTTAAGATTGTGACCGGCGGCGGCACAACCGACTTCACCAATCAGGTTGACAACATCTATATGGTTGACGATGTCGGAAATCAGATTGGCACCACAATCACCGCTGCCGACAGCTCGGTGGCCGCGGGCGGAACGTGGGACAATAATGACTCCACGCCCGCCACTTTCGGCACCTCGTCTTCAAACATCAACTACCTAATTCCGGCCAACACGACCAGAATCTGGAGTTTGAAACTTGACGTTGTGTCAACGGCTTCCAGCACGATGACCACCAGCTTAGTGGCCGGCACCGACAACTACCAGGGCCAGATTTCCAACGTTTCAACCGGCGATACGACCGCGGTTGGCGGCAACCAACTAACCGTCACTTCCAGTCCGTTCCAGGCCAAGCAGAACAGCGCATTTGGCGCGGGCAATATAGTGAAAGGCCAGACGGCCGCGAAAATCGCTTCGTTCGTTTTGTCCGCTTCTTCGGCCGAAGGGATTAATGTTTCAACCATCACTCTTACCTCGTCAACGACTTTCCCGTTTGCCAACCTTATGATTAAGGTAAACGGCGTCCAGTTTGGCGACAACAAGGGTTCGCTGTTGGCCTCAACCGACTACACCTTTGCCGGCTCTTCTCCGGTCCTAATTCCGGCAGGCGGCAGTGTTACGGTTGACGCGTATGTTGACGTTTTGACCAGCGCCACCGCTCTTGGTTCTTCAACTTATATTAAGTTGGACAGCGCTTCAGCTGTCGGCGCTCTTACCGCTTCTTCACAGACCTTAAAGACAACCGGCGGTTCCAATGTTGATGACAGCAACGACATTGCCGGCCAGAGTTTCACGGTTAATACAACCGGCGGCACAATGACGATTGCCAAAGACGCCGCTTCCCCGGCCTCTTATCAAGCGGTTATGGGCAAGACCGGCCAGTCGCTTGGTATCTGGAGGTTCACCGGCAGCTCGGTTTCAGACACTAATATTACCGATATGACAGTTACGGCCAGCACCTCGGTATCCGGCGCTGAATCTTCATTTGAGAACGTACAATGGTACAAGGGCGGCGTAGCTGTAGGTCCGGTTGTAGTTTCCGGTACCGCTTCCGGCACCGCCGGCGCGGAAACTGGTTACTCCTACACCTACCACTTCACCGACCCGATTGTTATTCCGATGAATACCGGTGTTTCTCTTGAACTGCGCGGCGGTGTTGCTTCGTTCCTTTCGGGTGGCTCCACTTCAAACGGACAGTATAAATTCAGGATTGAAAGCCCGGATGACGTGACCGCGCTATCTACAGGCGGTTCGCTTTCAGTGACTGTTTCTGGTCCTAATGGCGGCTCCGGCATGGATGTCAACGCGATTACGGTTGTAAGGACAAAGTTGTCCGTAGCTTCGTCTAACACTTATGGTGGCAGTAACACTATCGCTACATCCGGCCACGCGCCGAGCGCGGCAGATGTTGTTGCGGCGTTTGTGTTCACCGCTGATTCGGCTAACGATGTCGTGATTAACACCGTTTCTCTGAAACTTGCCGGTTCAACTCTCGTTACTTTGACGGTTAAACTTATTGATGATGAAACCGGTTCGGCATGGGGTTCAACTCCCGCTGCCGGTTTGCAGCACGGTATTCCGACTAATGTCGGCGAGATTTCAACCGCTGCCGGTACTTCCACGGTTATCTTCAGGCCGGCCTACACCTTGTCTGGTGGCGCGACCAAGAAAGTCCGTGTTCAGGTTGACTCGACCGGTTTGACTCCTACCGCGGGCACCGCGAATGGTTCATTGGTCCAGTTCTATCTGGATAACACCACGAGCGGTAGCGCGGAAGCTGGCAACGACGGCAATATCATTCAATGTTCAATAGTCACTTGTAACGCGATTGGCTGGAACGATGGCGACACCACCGGTCTCAACCTTGAGGCCAAGGTCTTGCCGATCTACGCTCCGGCAGTTCGCTACTAATCTTTCTCGGATTTCCTATCCGTCCTTCGCTCTTTCAGAGCTACGGAGGACGGGCTTGTGATAGGAAGTTCGTGTAAAACCAACCCCGTCCCGCAATTGCGGGACGGGGTTTTGGTTTGTATAAAAGGGGATTTTTATGATAATATCTAAGCCATGTTGAACGTTGAATATTACTTAAACAGAATAATAAAATACGGTCTTTACGCGATTTTGCTGATGCCATTGGCTTTCTGGCCGAAGGCGCTTTTTCCGTTTTTAACGCCAAAGTTTATTTTGTTTCAGATACTTGTTGAAATTGTTTTTGCCGCCTGGTTGATATTGCGATTATTGAAATCTGATTTTTCTCGAAGTCCGACCTCGAGATCCCCAGAGGTCGGACTTTCTCCCTTCAGGAGATCTCTCGAAGGGAGACAAACGCCGAAGTCGGACTTCAGGAATTATTTATTTTTATCGTTATTAGGATTTTTAGCCGTTTCATTTATTTCCGCGCTTTTTGGTGTTGATTTTTCAAGAAGTTTTTGGGGCATCGGCGCGCGGATGACCGGACTATTTGCCGAACTGCATTTTTTCGCTTGGTTTTTAGTTTTAGTAAGCTTTTTCCGAATGAAGTCCGACTTTCCCCGAAGTCCGACTTCGAGATCCCCAGAAGTCGGACTTCAAATTCTAAAGTCGGACTTCAACTCTTATATAGATTTTTCTTTTTTTGTTGCCTTAGCAGTAGCGGCAACGGCTTTCTATCAAAATCTTACGTGGGGACTATCGTTAGGTTATGGTATTTTTAATAATCCGACTTTTGTCGCACCTTATTTAATCTTTCATTTTTTTTGGGGCATTTATCAAACGTTTATGTTTTCGAAGTCCGACCTCCGAAGTCCGACTTCGAGATCCCCAGAAGTCGGACTTCAAGTACCGAGGTCGGACTTCAAGAAATGGTTTTTTGGCGCCGGCGCATTGCTTCTTTTGTTTGTAATTATATTCGCCCAAATCCGCGGCGCTGTTTTAGGTCTTCTCGTCGGAATTTTTGCCCTTGGCATCGGCCTGATTTTTAGCGATATCTTTAAGCGGCGCTTTAGAGTTGTTCTCTCGGCAATTTATATTTTTCTGATTGTCGGTGTTGCCGGCTTTTGGTATTTACGCGATAATCCGGCCGTTTTAAAATTCAGTCCGATAAAGCGCGTAACCGGCATCTCCCTGCAGGAAACCACTGTTCAAACTCGGTTTTTAGCTTGGCAAGTAGCCATCAATGGCGCTAAAGATAAATTGCTATTGGGCACGGGGCCGGAAAATTTCAATTATCTTTTTAACGCTCATTACAATCCCAAATTTCTGAAATTCGGCGGTGGGGGATTCGGCGAGACCTGGTTTGACAAGCCGCATAACGCGTTCTTGGAAGTTTTAGCTGAGACGGGGATTATAGGAATCCTGGCTTATATTTTAGTCTGGATCGCGGCCGGACTGTCTTTGTATAAACTTTTCAAGCGAAATGAAAAATTATTATCAATTGTACTGGCGAGCGCGTTTTTATCTTATCTTGTAACGGTATTTTTTTCGTTTGACAGCTTCGGTTCGTGGTTCGGATTGTTTTTATTTTTAGCGTTTCTTGCTTCGCAAGAAGTCCGACTTCGGGGATTTTTGAAGTCGGACTTCAATATTGGAAACGTGCAAATATCGCGAATTGCTAATAAATATTCGCAATTAGCATCATTGGCAATAGCCGGGGGTTTACTAGCATTATTATCCGCAAATTATGGAATATGGCGAGCCAATACTGCCGATGCCGACGCTTTGCGTACTTTTCCAAGAAACACGGAACGGGGGATTGCCTTGTTTAAAAAAACGCTAAACTATTTTACGCCTTATAAATCGGAATACAGACTTGATTTATTTATGACCGTTGGCAATGCCATACAAGTCAATTATCCGATGCCCAATCTGGAAGAAACTATAAATTTTGTCTTGGCCGAATCGGATAAAATGATTGTTGATCATCCAAAAGATGCGGCTTATTATACCAGTCTGGTAAAACTTTACGATATTTTGGGAGAAAAAGGCCGCGATTCCCAGATTCTTGAAGTGGCGCGATCTTATGGCGAAAAATCTTTGGAATTAAGTCCAAATCGCCAGGAAACTTTATTTTATTTAACTAAAAATTCATTGCTTGAAAATAATACCAAGGCGGCTGTCGCTTATGCGATTAAAGCAACTGAAGCCGACCCATCAATTAACTTAAGTCATTGGTATTATGGGTTGGCTTTGATTGCGGATGGCCAACAAGAAAAAGGAGTGGTTGAAATTAAAAAAGCTTTTGAATTGGGCTACAAACCGCAAAATGAGATAGAAAGAAATTTTATTAAGCAATTAGGATTTTAAAACAGCTCTTCGTTTTTGCGGAGCATTTCTTCAATCCCAAATTTTTCTTTAACAATAGTAGAGGTATTCTTAACGCATTCTTGCGCCAAGCTCGGGTGGGTTAATATTTTTTCTATTGCCGCCGCCAAAGCATCGGAATCAGCCGGCTCAACTAAGAGTCCTGATTTTTCGTTTTCAATCATTTCAGCAATACCAGCGATATTGGTTGCCACAATAGGTATCTCGGCGGCCATAGCTTCTAAAATTGCCCATGGCTGGCCTTCTTTTACCGAGGGAAGAACAAACAAATCGAATGCTTTTAAATATTTATATGCGTCGGGAATTGAACCGGCAAGATAAAACATGTTTTCAAGTTCGTTTTTTTGTATCAATTTTTCAATTTTTTGTCGCTCCGGACCATCGCCGATAATCATAAAATGGCGGTCAATTTTTTCATCTTTTAATTTTTTGGCGGCAAGAACCAAAAATTCCAGACCTTTATTTTTGTAGAAGTTGGCAACTGTGCCGATCAGGGATTCTGTTGTTGGGTGAGTTTGTCGGAATAAAAATTGACGCGCTTTATCTCTAGAGAAAAATTTTAGTTCATCAACGTTTAAGCTATTATAAATTGTTATTATTTTTTCTGGTTTGGCGATTTTATTTTTTATCGCTAGTTGCCGGTCAAATTCTGAATTTACAATGATAATATCTTTAAATGGAGCGGATATCTTTTCTGCCCAAAGGTATAATTTTTTAAATATAATATTGCGCGGTTCTTTAAACGCCCAACCGCCGATACGATAAATTATTTTCGGTTTTCCCTGCCAAAATAGCATGCGATAAAAATTTCCGGCAATAGAACCGGAAAAGCCAGCCTCCGAACTTAAGAGATAAAGAATGTCGGGCTTAAATTTTCTGATTAACCCGAAAATTTCCGCGAAAGCGAGAATATTTTTTATGCCGAAAATATTTGAAAAATTCCTGATTTTAGCCGTTTTTATGTTCTTTTCCCGTCCAGATGAATCTGGGCGAGGCTCTCGCCTCGTCTCCGAGTCGGAGCGGGCGCCCTCTTTAGGGGCGGCGGCCAGCTTTTCCAGTAGTTCTCCATGACCGCCGGCAGCAACCAAAATATCGTACTTTTGGACGTCTAAATGCGTTGTAAGTTCATAGAGAAACCTCTGGGCGCCACCCATTTCCGATTTAGTTATAATAAATAGTAATTTTTTCATAAACGGCTTATTTAAGCCAAAAATTCAGTTTGACTTGGAAAGTATTTTATTATATTATAAATCACGTTGATAAAAACTACAAAAAAATTAATTTTAATAATCACACCTCATATTAAAGGCGGGCCGTGGCAGTGGGGCGCCGATTTAGTGAGTGAAATTAATAAGGCCGAAAAAGAATTTTGCGCCAAACAGATTTATTTGGTTAAAGATAAATTACTCAGCCCTTTCAGGTGGAATATCAAACTAATACATACAACGAATCCGTTGGCTTTTTCGTTTTTGATGCGGCCTCTAATCTTAACGATTCACGGTAAAATTCATGGAAGTTTTTGGAAATTTTTTTATTGGCTTGGTTATCATCGCGCCTCAATCGTGACGGTGCCTTCGGAGTTTTTAAAAAACTCACTTAATATTAAAAATGCCATAGTTATACCAAACGCTATTGATATTTCAAATTTTATTGAAGTTAAATTGGAGGAACGGGATTATTTTAATATTTTAACCGTCACTAAACTGTGGTTTCCCGATAAAGCCAGGGGATTGTTTGAACTGGCAAGAATTATTTTTAATTTAGCCAGAGATTTCGATAAAAGAATAAATTGGCGGATTATCGGTTATGGGCCGCTTTTAGAAGATATTAAGAAATCAGTTGCGTCACTTGAGCGGCCAAAAAATTTAAGCGTCCAATGGTTCGGCCAAGACATTCCTAAAAAATATTTTTCCGATTCAGATATATTCGCCTATTTTTCTTATGAAGATAATATGCCGATTGCGTTAATGGAAGCCATGGCATCCGGCCTTCCGGTAGTAACAAATAAGGTCGGCGCGGTTGATGAAATAATTGATTCTAATAGTGATGGCTTTATAGCTAAAGACAGCCAGGATTATCAAAATATATTATTAAAATTAATGAACAGTTTTACTTTAAGGCAGGGTATCGGCTTAGCAGCAAGGCAAAAGATTAAAATTCAATTTAGTTGGGGAGTTGTTTTGCCTAAGTGGATTGAATTATATAAAAAAGTAATGAAGTAAATTGATCTACCAAAATTTTTGAAAATCATGCATTACGTTTATATTTTACAAAGCGAAAAAAACGGTGATATATGTATCGGTTGTACCAACGACCTTAAAAAGCGTTTTATTATGCACAACTCGGGAAAAGTGGTGTCTACTAAAAATAAGCAACCTTTAAAATTGATTCATTATAAATCATTTATCGATAAACATGACGCTTTTACTAGAGAACAATGGCTAAAAACCGGTTGGGGTCGTAATCGGATTAGAAAAATGTTATCTAATTATTTCAAAAATTTAGGTAGATAAAATGGCAAGAATTTTTTTTAGATTAGACGATATAGCACCCAATATGAATTGGGATAACTTTAATTCTCTTGTCGCGATATTTAAAAAATATAGCGTGAGGCCACTGATTTTGATAATTCCGGATAACAAAGACGCGGGGCTGTTAAAATATCCGGCCAGAGGAGATTTTTGGCAAACGGTAAAAGAATTGGTAAATGACGGCTGGTCTTTTGGTCAACACGGCTATCAGCATCTTTATAAAATCAAAGAGGGGGGGATTTTAAATATCAACAAAAAAAGCGAATTTGCCGGAGTTGGTTATAAAGAACAGAGTAAAATAATTGCCGAAGGGAGGGGCATAATGCAAATCAATGGCTTAAGCCCGGAAATTTTTTCCGCCCCCGGCCATTCTTTTGATAAAAACACTATTTTAGCGCTTAAAGAAAATGGTTTTAAATATTTAAGCGATGGTATCGCGCTTTATCCATTCAAAAAGTGGGAGTTGAGATGGCTGCCGCAAATAATGTGGCGGCCGAGAAAAATTTTATTTGGCATGGCGACAGTTGCGCTCCATCCCAATACTATGTTGCCGGAAGATTTAAATAATTTGGAAAAATTTATTAAAGAAAACCGCGAACGAGTCGGTAATTTTGAAGAATTAATAAAATGGAAAGCGGGATTTAACGCGCCGGTTATCTTAATTGCCAATCGAATTTTTAAAATTTTTTGGTATTTGATGTTTTATTTTAAATTCAAAATAGTAAAATACTAAATACTAAATACTTTTTTAATGGCTTACCAAGATAAAAATTTTAAATATATTAACGCGACTGCTTATGATAAGCGGGGAGATTTATCGATTTTAGAAAATTATGTTCTGGGACTTTGGCAGCCGTTTTTAAAGAAAAAAATTAGCGAGTTGAGCAACGGCAAGATTGTTATTGATTGGGGCTGCGGTACAGGCGAATACGCTTTGGCGGCCGAAATGGCTAAAAAGATTTATTGTATAGACATTTCTAATGTTATGCTGGCGAACGCTAGAGAAAAACTAAAATCTTTTAATAATGTTGAGTTCATCCACGGTTCCGGGTTTAAGGATGAAATCCCCGGCGGCATTGGAGAATTAGTTTTAACGATTGGCGTATGGGAGTATGTTGATCCGATAAAACTTTTTAAAGAGATTAAAAGATTAACCGAGCGAGGAGGTTTGGTATTAGTGGTTTTTCCGAATATTTACAATGACTTAAATTGGGTAAGAAGTATTGTTAAACTAAAAAAAGTCGCTCTTCGGCCAGGTTTTATAAAAAATCTTTTTAGAAGTGATTTTACGCTGGTTGAATCGGCAAGTTTTGGAAATGTTTCTTTTACGCCAAAGCGAATGCAGTTTTTAGCCCTGCCCGTATGGAAATTCTGCGACTGGTTATGGAGGCCGTTCCAAAAATTCCTGCCGCTTGGAATTAATGTTTATTATTTATTCGAACGCAAATGAATCCCGTTAGAAATTTATATTAACTTATATAAACAAAGATTATAATCAGCAATTATGTTTATTTTAGTAATTAATAAAATTAAAGTAGGTTTCTAACGGGATGAACGTTTGTTTTGTAGGAAAACATAAATATCCTAAAGATATTTTTTCTAACGAACTGGATATGAAAACCTGGCGATCTTTGGGCGCTTACTTTGACAGGCTTTTTGTGATCGCTGAATCGCCGGATTTATTTTTTCGTAAAGCCCGCGAAAAAAATATTTCGGTATATCTTTTGCCGCGTCTTGGCTACCTAGGTTTTATTAAGCAATCGGTATTTTTGGGACTTTACTTAAATTGGCATTATGGCGTAGACGTTTTTGACGCCTCGGAAGTCGCCGGCGGAGGCGCCACTGTTTCGGTGTTAAAATTTTTTACCGGAAAACCGACAGTAATTGAAGTTCAAGGCGAAATTTTTCGTAAAGTCAAAAGAGAAAATCTAAAAAGCTGGCTTCTTAAAAAAATTGGTCGCTATGTCATGAGAAAAGCGGCGCGAGTGCGGGTTATAAGCCAAGCAATATACAATCAGGTTTTGGAACAGGGAATTCCGGAATCAAAAATCCGCCTCGTCTCTCTCCGCGTTGATCTCAACCTTTTCAACCCATTATCGATGTCGGACATCGATAGTTTTGGGGATAAAGTGGGGATAACTAAGATAGGGTATTTAGGGAGGTTAGTGGATGGGAAAGGATTGGAGGATTTATTTAAAGTAATCGCGATTTTAAAATCACAAGATTTAAAGTTTAATTGTTTAATTTTTGGAACGGGGCCGCTGGAAGCAAAACTAAAAAAAATGGCCGACGATTTAGAAATTGCCGATAAAATAGAATGGCGGGGGTTTGTGCCGTATGGCAAAGTGCCGGAAGCGCTGATGCAAATAGATATTTTTGTTTATCCGTCGTGGCACGAGGGTTTTGGCCGTTCTATTATGGAAGCGCTGGCTATGGAAAAAGCGGTTGTGGCAACGCGGGTCGGCGGTATTCCGGATTTGGTAAAAGACGGAGAAAACGGATTTTTGGTTGAATCGCATAATTCTTCTGCGTTGGCGCAAAAAATAAAAGAATTAATAGAAAATAAAGAATTAAGAGAAAAATTCGGTAAAGCGGGAAGAGAGCATGTTAGTAAAAATTATGAGTGGAACGACGGCATAAAAAAATTCGCTCAGCTCTTCTTAGAGCTTAAATAATATGCGTATAGCAAGAATAATTGAATATTTTCCGCCTCACATCGGAGGGATGGAGCGGCACGGGTTAATCCTTTCGCAAGAACAGGTTAAATTAGGTCATGAAGTTGATATCTTCATTGGTTACAGTGATAATCTGAAGTCCGACTTACGAAGTCCGACTTTGAGATCCCCAGAAGTCGGACTTCAAATACCGAAGTCGGACTTCGAAATCTACAAAGCGCCGCTCGGTTTTCTGCCGATTTATAGCCGGATACGGCGTTTTTGGTTTAATATATGGGCATATTTTACCTTTAAAAAACACCATAGTAAAAATCCTTACAATATAATTCATCTGCACGGCGATTTTATTGAAGCGTTTTTTGGCGGGAAACTTGCTAAAAAATTAGGCATTCCGGCGGTGATAACCATACATGCTGGTTTAAATAAGAAGTTTTTAAAACCAAAAAATGCGAATTATTTTAAAAATATCAGTAAGATAATCTGTGTCAGCGAAGAAATCGCCAGTGATTTAAAGAACATTGGCGTTTCGGAAAATAAACTGACTGTAATTTCAAGCGGAATTTATTTGGATGAATTTAATAATAAAAACAGCGAAACCATCGATTTAAAAAGCAAATATTCCAAACCGATTATAATTTCCGTCGGCGTCTTGAGAATTAATAAGGGTTTTAATCATTTAATCGATGCTTTCAAGGAAGTTTTAAAAATATTCAATTCGGCTACGCTTTTGATAATCGGCGACGGCCTGGAAAAAAATAATCTGATGAAACAAGCGCAAGGATTTGGCCAAATTAAATTTTTGAGCAGACAAGACCATAATAAAGTTATAGAATATCTTAAGGTCGCCGATATTTTCGCACTGGCATCGGTTTCAACCGAGGGCGATCGCGAGGGTACCCCGACATCAATAATGGAGGCGATGGCGGCGGGGCTGCCGATTGTTGCCACAAAAGTCGGCGGTAATCCGTATTTAATAAAAGAAAGTGAAAACGGATTATTGGTTGAAGAAAAAAATAATGAGGCGTTGGCCGAAGCTATGATAAAATTAATAAGAGATGAGAATTTAAGGCAAAAAATGAGTGACAGAAACTTGGAAGATATTAAACAAAAGGATTGGCCGCTTATAGCAAAACAAATTACTGATGTTTATTCCAAAATTAAAAATTAATGTGTTTTGGCGGTGGTGGCTAGCGGCGGCGTTCTTGTACCTGATATTCGCAGGCATCGTCACATATTTCTATGGTACCGGATTTTTAATGCCTCTTAATGACGACACAGGACACCACATTCGGTTGGCAAAAAACCTTATTGATTACGGTGTTTTTTCTTTGGATGGTCTTGATGGCCAACATTCTATAATACCGCCGCGGCCGACTAATTTTTTGACTCCCGGGTATGCTTTCTGGCTGGCATTTATTTATATTATTTTCAAATCTTTTTTACCCGCAATTTTTATAGGCGTTTTAATTTTCGCCTTTTCCGTTCCTCTGACATATTTTCTGGCCAAAGAAATTGCCGGAAGTGAAAAAATCGCTTTTTGGGCAGCTCTCATCTTTATGATAGAACCGTTATCGGTTTATCATTCCGACCTGATGTTTACCGAGCAATTGTTTGTGCCGATATTTTTATCGGCCGCCTATTTTTTTATAGCCTATATCAGACGTGGCAGTAAAAAGTTTTTAGCGGCTTCGCTATTATTATTTTCCGTTTCGGTTCTGATTCGTCCGATCATTTTTTATTTTTTACCTGTTTTAATTTTAATTAATATTTTTAAAGAAGCGAGAATTTCCTGGCGCGGGGCGTTGATTACGGGGCTGGCATCGGCAATTTTGGCGTATTCGACAACAGGGGTCTGGATAATTCGCAATAAAATTGTTCTGGATACTTGGCAGATTTCGAGCAATCAAGGGGCGATTTTAGTGTCTCATTATGGAATGGTGGCAAGGAAATTGAAAAAAAGCAGTTTTGACCTACCGTATTTCGCGTATGAATCAAATAATTTTTCCACAGAATACAACAACAATCTGGGCAAGGCCGCGCTAAAAGAATTGATTAAGGATAAATGGACATATTTAGAGGTCAAATTTAGTTATCTGCCCGTTTTTTTTCTAACCAATGGTTATAATAATATGTTTAACCGTTTAACCGGTCGGCCGGAGAATTTTATTTTTTTGATTGGAGCGCTAATTTGGGCGGTAATGAGTTTCCTTGGTTTAGTCGGCCTGCGGCGCTTACTTATATCGGCCCGAAAAGCACAAGTGGCCTTTGTGGCGCTTTTGATTTTATATTTCGCGTTTATTGCTTCACCGATTGTAACGTCGCGCTATCGTTTGCCGCTTAATCCGTTTATTTTAATTTTTGCCGTCAGCGGCTTTCTATATTTAAAACAATTAATTAGAAAAAATGTCTGACATAAGTAAAAAAACATTTATTTGGGCAATAACCGGATTGATTATTCTAAGAGTTGTTTTGATGATTCTTATGATGAACAATATTCCGTTTACTGGAATGACAGCCGGTGGATTCAGGCCGACTTTTACGGAATCTTATCAACCGGATGAATTGCAATATTTTAAATTAACTGAAGGGCTGATAGCTAGCCGCGCGGAAAAATTAGTTCCAAACATCGGCACTTCGATTATTTTTGCTCCGTTTATTTATTTCACTGGCGCTTCTTCGCCGGATGAACTCGCAAAATCCGTTTTTGTTTTTGAGGCATTTGTGTTGTTTTCTCTCGCATTAATATTGGTTGTTCTGATTGCTGAAAAATTGTTTAATTCGCGAAAATTGGCAGTTGTAAGCGCCGCATCGTTTGTTGTCTATCCATGGGTGTTACTCCTGATTTTCAATCTTTTAGGATATAAAAATGCAGTTCCGGCATTTCATTATCAGTTGTGGATTTTCATTTTATCGGATTATCTCTCGGCTTTTTGGGTCTATCTCGGCTTTTTCCTGATTTTTAAATGGTTTAATAATATTTTTGAAAGTTCGACAATAAATTGGAAAGAATTAATAATTCTCGCAGTTGTTAGCGGGGCGGCGATTTTAACGCGGATGGGCAATTTTTGGCTCATTTTAATCATTTTTTCCACATTCTTGTATTATCGGAATTTTAAAAAACTCATTTTTTATGGCTTTTTTCTTAGTATAGCTTACTTACCGCAACTTGTTTTCAATGCTATAGCATTCGGAGCGCCATGGATTTTTGGTTACAGAGATCCAAAAGTCGGCGCGTCAACATCGTCTACTCCGCTCGCGCAATGGTTTAACCCCGAAAATTTGTGGCTTAATTTTTCAAAGTTTTCACCGCAGCATTATTTTTTACTATTTTTAATTGCCGCCGCATTTTTTATTCTGATTTTTTGTTTCGGTTATAAATATTTTTCAAAAATGAATGGAAAATTTGCCCTGGTAACGGGAGCATGGTTTTGGTCTTATTTAATTTTTTATTGGATATTTGATGAATCGTTGAGCCAGCTTCGTTATTTTTTACCAATGGTTCCGATTTTTATTTACTTTTTTGTTGCCGCGATGATATATTTAGCGGGTAAATTCAAGGGAAAAATTTATGTATAATGGTAAATTGGTTTCGGTGGTTTTTGCAACCTACAGAGAGAAAAATTCGGTAAGGGAAGTGATTGAAGATTTTTTTAACGCTACGCCCTTTGTTGATGAGATAGTTGTTGTAAACAACAATGCCGAGCCGGGAACGGTTGAAGAAATTCAAAAAACAAAAGCCAGAATGGTTTATGAAAAAAGGCAGGGATATGGCTATGCTTTCCAGCGTGGGCTTAAAGAGGCGAGAGGTGATTACATTCTTCTCTGCGAACCTGACGGTACCTATAAAGGGAAGGACGTTGAAAAGTTTTTGGTTTACGCTAAAACCGACGGTTTTGACATTGTTTTAGGTTCTCGCACCGGCCAAAATACCCCGCTAAGCGGGGCCGATATGACTCTTGTCAGAAAATTTGCCAATGTGGTTGAAGCCAAATCGATGGAGGTATTGTTTAATACCAACGCTTTGACCGACGTCGGCTGTACTTACAAGCTTTTTACAAAAGAGGCGATTAGAAAAATTGCGCCGTTTTGGCGGACAAGAAATTCGCTTTTTGCCACCGAATTAGTTCTTCTGGTAATCAGCGAAAATTTTCGCTTTATTGAAATCCCGGTAACTTTTAAGAAACGGGTCGGCATTTCAACTTTTGTGGGCACTTTCCTCAAACAAGCTAAGTGGGCAATAAAAATTCAATTCTTTATTTTTAGATTTTGGCTGCGCTGGATAACGCGCGGCAGTCGGATTAATAAGGAAAATCTTAAAGAGGAAAATAAAATTGTCTGATGATTAAATGCCCAATTTGCGACAATTCGGATGAGGCGTCAATAAAACAGTCGCTGTTTCCCGAATTTTTTAATTGCGGCAAGTGCGGCGGTCATTTTATCAAAGAAAAAATCGCGGTTGATTATCCTGAAGAGTATTTCGAACAAAAAGAAAAACCTTCTATAATCGCGCGGTTAGCTATTCCGGTTTTAAACGTTTTTCTTGCCGGCAAAGTAAGGCGTGTTAAGAAAATTATTAAAGGAAAGAAAGGGGCGGCGGTTTTAGATTACGGCTGCGGCGCGGGGAAATTAGTTGATGCATTGATTAAAAAAGGTATTGACGCGATCGGTTTTGAACCGTCGGTTGGAGCGCGGCAAATAACCGCAAGAAATAATCTGCCGGTTTATGGCGAAGTAAAAACAGTAAAAGACGGCTATGATTTAATAATGTTCTGGCAGAGCTTGGAGCACACCGACAATCCGCTTGAAGTAATCCGGAATGCCGCAGGATATCTTAAAAAAGACGGCAAATTGTTAATAGCTGTTCCAAACGCCGGTGGCTGGGAGGCGCGAATTTTCAAAGACAAGTGGTTTCATTTTTCTTATCCGCTCCACGTGATTCAATTTACTCCCGACGCCGCGAAGACAATGCTTGACGAAGCCGGTTTTAAGATTTTGAATATTGACTATTTCAATCCCGAATACACGGCTTCCGGAATAATCCAGACATTTCTTAATCTTTTTTTACCGAAAGACGTTTTTTACAGCGTTATCAGCCATCGAAGGCAGTCGGGTTCAAAAATTAAAACGATTTCGCTTTCCATTTTGTCGGTTTTTGCGCTTTTAATTTTCTCGCCTTTTATCGTTTTATTTTGGTTTGGAGAATTGATTTTTAAAAAAACCGGTGCTATTGTTATTGTCGCGGGAAGGGACGCAAATTTATGAAAATAAGTAATAAGTGTCGAATGTGTAAAAGCGGGCGTTTAAGCCAATTTTTTGATTTGGGCGAAACAGCTTTAGCCAACTCTTTTCTGTCAAAAGAAGCGCTTGACAAGCCGGAGCCGAAGTATCCTCTTAAAGTATTTTTCTGCGAAGATTGCGGGTTAAGCCAGCTTGTCCATGTTGTTGAGCCGGAAATTCTGTTTAAAAATTACGTTTATTTTTCTAGTGGGATGCCGGCTTTGCCGGAGCACTTCCAGAAATACGCCGAAGAAGCGGTTAATAATTTTGTGTCGTCCCGCCGACGCCAAGGCTTTGGCGGGCAGGCAAAAGACGATTTAGTGGTGGAAATCGGGAGCAATGACGGGTTGCTTTTGGGCGCGATTAAAAATCTTGGCGCGAAAGTTTTAGGCGTCGACCCGGCGGAAAATATTGCCAAGGTTGCCAACGAAAGAGGGGTAGAAACATTGCCGGAATTTTTCAGCGAAAAATTGGCCGGAAAAATCGCCGCGAAATACGGGAAAGCCAAGGTTATAATCGGCAATAATGTGGTGGCGCACATAGACAATCATCACGATCTGGTAAAAGGAGTTTCTGCGCTGCTTGCCGATGACGGCGTTTTTATGTTTGAAGCTCCTTATATTGCGGACATGTTTGAAAATTATACTTTTGACACCATTTATCACGAGCATCTTTCTTATTTGTCAGTTCGGCCTCTCGTCAATCTGTTTAAGCAATTCGGAATGGAGCTTTTTGACGTTAAGGTTTTTCCGGTCCAGGGCAATTCAATAAGGGGGTATGCGGGTAAATTGGGACAGCATGAAATTTCACCGCGGGTCGCGGAACTGCTCCAAAAAGAAAAATCAATGAAGCTCGATAAATTGGAAACTTATTTGAAGCTTGCGAGCGACGTAAATGAAATGAAACAAAAAGTACGCGCCACTTTGGATGAATTTAGGGCGGAGGGCAAAAGAATTGCCGGCTATGGCGCTCCCGCCAAGGGAAACACTCTTTTGAATTATTTTGGAATCGGGCCGGATATTTTGGACTATACCACTGAAGCCCTGCCTTCTAAAATCGGGTTTTATACTCCGGGAACCCATATTCCGGTGGTAAATATCGAGGACGCGCGGAAAAATCCGCCGGATTATTTTCTTCTTTTAGCTTGGAATTATAAAGATGTTATTCTAAAAAAAGAAGAATCAATGATAAAAAATGGCGTAAAGTTTATAATGCCGGTCGGCGAAAACTTAGGATTAATAAAATAAAACAATGAATCGTTCGTATGAAAACATCTTAATTTGCGGCGGTAGCGGATTTATAGGGTCAAATTTTATCCGTTATTTTTATAATAAATATCCCGATTATAAGATTTTTAATCTGGACTTGCTTACATACGCCGGCAATTCCGAAAATCTTTTTGATATTGAAAATCACGAAGCTATTGCCATGCCGGAGAAACGCCGTTATCAGTTTATTCGCGGCGATATTTGCGACGGAGCGCTGCTCGGCAATATTTTTGGTCAATATAATTTTAGCGCCGTAATTAATTTTGCCGCCGAGAGCCACGTTGACCGTTCGTTTATAAACGTTTTTGATTTCATAAGGACCAATATCGAGGGTGTCCGTTCTTTAATCGAAATTTGCCGAAAGTCTAAAATCCCGAGATTTATCCAGATTTCTACCGATGAAATTTATGGTTCTGTACCGGAGGGATTTTCAACCGAAGAGGCGCCGTTTAGGCCGTCTAACCCGTATGCCGCTTCTAAAGCCGCCGCTGATTTGCTCGTCCAATCCTATATAAGAACGCATCGGGTGCCGGCGCTCATAATCAGAAGTTCTAATAATTTTGGCCCCTACCAGTATCCCGAAAAATTAATTCCTCTGGCAGTATCAAATATTATTGAGGGTAAAAAAGTGCCGATTCACGGTTCCGGAGAGCAGAGGCGGAGTTGGATACACGTAAACGATTTTTGTTCCGCGATTGATCTTGTGCTGCATAAAGCCGCCGATTACAGTATTTATAATATTTCCGGTGAAGAAAAAACAAACCTGGAAATTATTGAAATTTTATCTCGGCATCTTAAAGAAAATCCGGAAAGTTATAAAGAACACACCCAAGATCGTCCCGGGGCTGATATCCGCTATGCTCCCGATTCGTCAAAAATAAGCGCCGAATTAGGCTGGAAAAGAGCGTGTTCGCTGGAAGATAATATAGGAGAGGTAATCGCCTGGTATTCCGATAATCAAGATTGGTGGAGGAAGATTAAATCAAAAAAAGAATATTTAGACCATTACGAACGCCAGGCTAAAGCGGAATATTATTAGTTTTATGTCTCAAACAGCCAAAAAAATATTGGTTACGGGCGGCGCTGGTTATATCGGCGCGGTTTTGGTGCCGAAATTGCTTAGCATGGGCTATGAAGTCAGAGTTCTGGATAAAATGATATTCGGCGAGGCGCCTATTAAAGATTTTAAATACAGAGTTGAATTAGTAGTCAATGATTCTCGATACGCTGGGCCAGAAATTATGGATGGAATTGATTCCGTAATCCACTTAGCCGGATTTTCCACCGATCCCACTTCGCAATATGACCCGCGTCTTACCGACACGGTCAATCATATTGCCACTGAACACTTGGCGAAATTAGCGCGCGCTAAAGGAATAAAAAGATTCGTATACGCTTCAAGCTGTTCAATTTATTTTACTTTAAACACTCCGCTTGAGCCGCCGCTTTATAATGAAAACGACACGGTTAATCCTATTTCGGCATACTCTTTAAGCAAGCGCTGTTCCGAGCAGATTCTTTTGGGGATGACTAATGAAGATTTTCAGCCGACGATGTTTCGCAAAGGTACTCTCTATGGCTGGTCGCCCAGAATGCGCTATGACTTGGTTTTTAACGCTTTTGTAAAAGACGCGTATCATAAAAAAATTCTGACTGTTGATGCCGGCGGCGAAATATGGCGGCCGATGATTGACATACAAGATGCCACAGATGCTTATATCAATGCCATAGAATTGCCGCTTGAAAAAGTTGGCGGCAGGATTTTTAATGTCGCAGACCAAAATTGGAGCATCGGCAATCTGGCGAGAGAAATCCAGAAAATTTTAAAAGAAAAAAAAAGAGTTGATATCGAACTTGATATTAAACCAATCAGTTTAACGAGAAATTACAAAGCCGACGCATCTGCCTTTAATGAAGCATTTAATTTCAAACCAAGTCGAAGTTTTGAAGAGGCGGTTTTTGAAATTTGGGATCATCTGGAAAACGACAAAAATCACGACCCCCACAATATAAGACATTACGGCGATAAGTGGTACAAGCAATATTTTGAAACCGATGAAGGTAAAAAATTCATGCAACACGCATGAAAAAGAAGGTCCTAATAGTCGGTTCCGCGGGGATGCTGGCTTTTGATTTATTGAGGACTTTTGAGGATGATTATGAAGTAATCGGCGCCAGCCGCGCCGATTTTGACGTTACGGACAAATCGGCGGCTCTAAGCTTTATAAAAAATCACACGCCCGATGTCGTGATAAACACCGCGGCTTACCATAAAACCGAAGAATGCGAATTAAATCCCGAAAAGAGTTTTGCCGTTAATGCTATCGGCGCTTTTAATATCGCTAAAGCGGCAAAAAAAGTTGGCGCCAAAATAATTTTTATAAATACTGATTATGTTTTTGACGGATCAAAAGAATTTTTTACGGAAAATAATAATCCGAATCCTCTTAACGTTTACGGCGCGTCAAAACTTGCCGGAGAAAATCTAACAAAAATCGCTAACGAAAATCATTATATAATAAGAACAAGCTGGTTATTCGGCGGGCATCGGTCGGGGAAGGGCCATAACTTTGTTTCTTTAATGCTTGGAAAAGCAAAAAATGGCGAAAATATAAAAGTGATTAATGATCAGTTTGGTTCGCCGACATATGCGTATGATTTGGCGGTAAAAATAAAAGAACTTATAAATAAAAAAGCGCCAAGCGGTATTTACCACATCACTAACAACGGCAGTTGTTCTTGGTATGAATTTGCCGAAAGGATTTTTAAACTGGCGAAATTAAATCCTAAAATTGAAAAAATAAAATCAAGCGATGGCGCGTCAAAAATCAAAAGGCCAAAATATTCTGTTTTAATAAGTGAAAATCTAAGGAAATTGGGGATTGATAATTTAAGGCCGTGGCAGGAAGCCCTCGCAGATCATCTTGACAAAACCGATAAAATAACCTATTATAATGAAACTGGGGAAAGCACCTTTACATCTAAATGCGGAATAACATAAGGAGGAAATAATGATGCATTTTTTTAAAATGTTTTGGAAAATTTGTACGGTATGGAAAATTAAACCCGCAAATGAGGAAGAATTAAAAAGTGCCGATGTTATTGTATCCTTTTCTGATTCTAAGATGATAGATGGTTCGTTGGGACCGGGAAATGAAATAATAGGGCAAGTTACGGAAAAATATCAAACCTTCTATAATCTACCAGTAATGGCTCAGGAAGAAGCAGCTGTATCGGCGGCTCAATTCGGAGCAAAAGTTCAATATATAAGCATTGGAACTCAAGATGGTAAATCGTATTTACATTGGAATACTGCTATAATTATGGATTATGTAGCGGCGTTTTGTTACCGAAATAATTGGAATAAGCTGATTATAGTTTCAATTCCAGATCATATGCCTCGATGTGTCTGGTGCGCTGAAAAGCGCGGTCTAAAAGCTTTTGCGGCTTCAATGCCATCCAAGGGTCAGTACTTTCACAAAAATCTGGCTCTTCCAAGTTGCCGTGGCGGGAGTTTTAGATTCCGATTCCGAGATTTTTTTGTAAGAATATTATTTCTTTTGCAGGGCAATATTTAACAAACAACTCACAACCGAATTCTGTAACGCTTTGTTACAGAATTTTTTATTTTTGCTATTATTTATACGATCGTATAAATAGTATAATTTGCGGCTGATTAATTTTGCTTGAATCTTGAATTTTAACCTATTGAACCTCGACTTAAAAAAGCGTATTCTTAGTTTATGCCTCAATTTTACGAATACAGGACACATAGCGACCATAGGAGGAGCGGTTCCTATGATATTATTCCCGGAGTGGAGGGAGATTTTAATTTTACCAAACATCCGGCCGGCGTCATTCCGGAAGAACTCCACATGCACAAAAGGCAGACAGACCATTTCGCCGTGATTTCCGGAAAGGTAATGTTTCGACTCGTTTCAGAAGACGGGGAAGAAGAAAAATTCATAGTTACCGATAAAGATAATAAAACTTTAATCATCTCGCCCGGCATTTGGCATGGTTATACGGCGCTTGAGCCGTCAATAATGGCTTTTTACTTAAGTCATAAATATGATGCGTCTGATGAATTTAAAAGGAAAACTAACCCATCGGAATGGGAATTGCCCAAAAATGATTGAAAAAATAAAGGCGCATAAAATAGAAATTTTCGGCCTTATAGCCATTCTATTAATGGCCGGTTTTTTCTACTTTTACAATATTACCCAAAAAGGGCTCTTTGGATACGATGAAGCGTTTCAGATGTTAACGGGCAATTCTTACGCCCAAATACCTAAAATAGGCGTTAATTATTTACTCGGAAATGGCACTCTTGAGGATTTAACCGCGAAATACTTGCCGGGAAATGTATTTTTCCAAATGAGTTCGCGGCCGACATTCGCTTTTTTAAACGCTCTTGGTATAACGATTTTTGGCTATCATGATTATTCAATATTCATAATGGACGGCATTTTAGGTCTTTTGTCGATTGTTGTTTTATATTTTATCGCCAAAAAAATAACCAAGAGTTATAAATTCGCGCTTTTTGCCGTATTTTTATTCGGAATTTCCGGTTATCAGATTTATGCCGCGAGAGGCGCTTTCTCAACAATATTGGCCGGTTTTTTCGCGCTTTGCGGCTCATTTTTTTACATCCGGAATATATACGGTAAAAGTTATGAAGAAAGCCTGAACTTGAAATCCGATCTCATGCTCGCCGGATTTTTCTGGGGCCTTATGTTTGCGTCTCATTATAGCAGTCTTTTCTTTTTGATGTCGGTCGGTCTTTTTGAAATTTTTATGTTTTATCTTTCAGCGCCGGTATCTTGGAAGGTTTTTTTCAAGCGTCTCGCGTTTTTAGCCATTTCGTTTCTAAGCGTTATATTTTTTATTGAAATTCTGCTCCAATTAATATCCTATCTTTTAACGAAAGCGGGCTATCCGCATCATCGCGTTGCTTCGTACTTTTACGAACTTTGGAGGTTTTTTAAAGGCGACTTGATCAGCGATATGTATAATGTTAATCCGCAGGATTTTTGGTTTTACGGCCGGATGATTAACATTTTGAACGGCTTGCCGTACCTTATTTTGTTTTTAATCAGCCCCATCGTATTTTTTTGGAGAAAATATCGGCAGAATTTATCTTTAATCTTTGTTTTTTTTGCCGCGATGGGGATGTTTCTATTCGCGAGTTTAAACGGGTTTGCGGTTCCAAGAGCAATGGTCCAGATAAACGGATTCGTCAGTTTAGCGGCGGCTTTGGTTTTTTGGGAAATTTTTCACCTTATGAAAAAGAATTATAGAGGTTTTGGTTATTTTCTTTTTATAATACTCCTCGTTGTTCAAATGCGGATAAATTGGGAAATTGTGAATCTTAAAAGCGGCTACAAAGAAGCGGCCGAATTTTTGTCTAAAGAAGGCATCCCCTCGGAAGATATTTATACCGAGACCTGGCCCATTTTTTCATTTTATCTGAATAAAAAAACCCAGATTTACAATCGCAGTCATCGGACAATTTATTATGTGGCCGAGTATCACGAAAATAAATCCGTTGATACTTATGATTTCAATATAATCAGCCAAGGAAAGTTATTGGCAACCTTTGACAACCCGATAGGCAAATTTTCGCCGGTAAGGGCGGAAGTGTGGGTTCCCAGGCTTCCAACCAAATGGCCGGCGGCGGAACCGGACAAAATTAAAATCTATAAAGTGAATAGGTGAAACTTTTAATCATTACCCAAAAATACAATATCAACGACTCGGTCTTGGGGGTCTTTAATGATTGGTGGAATAAATTGGCCGGGAAACTAGATAGGGTATATATTTTAGCGCTTGAAAAAAAATCCGAGCCGATATTGCCAAATATTAAAGTCATCGGCATGGGCAAAGAAAAGGGCGCAGGATTTTTGCGGAAAATTGTTGGTTTCTGCGCCGGTCTTTTTAGAACTGTCGGTAAAGTTGACGCTATATTGGTTTCTATGGTTCCTAAATATGTTATTTTGGCGGCGCCGATTGCTTTTATTTTTAGGAAACCGATTTATATGTGGTACACCGGCGTCTCGGCAAACTTCGATCTGCGGCTCGCGGTTTTATTTTGTCGGAAGGTATTTACCGCCCACAAAGCGGCAATGAGAGTAAATACTTCGAAGCGAATCATTACTGGCCACGGAATCGATACCAATAAGTTCCAAATACCAAATACTAAATACCAAATACAAGACAAAATTAATATTTTGTCTGTGGGGAGAATTACTCTGAGCAAGGGGCATGATTTAATTATTAATGCAGTTTCAGATTTAGTACATTCCGGCTATAATTTAAGATTAAAAATAATCGGCGGCGTTATTCAAGATTATCACGGGAAATATTTAGAATCTCTGAAAAAATTAGTTAGCGATTTTAAAATAGGTGAATCGGTAGAATTTTCCGGTCCCGTTTCTTATGACAAAATCCCGGAATATTTCAGTAAAGCGGAAATCCTTATTAATGCCGTGCCTTTTGGTGGTTTGGATAAAGTTGTTTTAGAAGCGATGGCTTCGGGTGTTATTCCTCTAGCTTCAAATTCGGCATTCTCTGACGTTTTTCCTCCGAATATGGCCGATGATTTAATTTTTAAAGTAGGCGATGCCGAAGATTTAAAGATGAAATTAAAAAATATTTTAGATAAAAAGTTTTACGAAGACGAACAGCTTCGCTCGGAATTAAGAAATATTGTGGTAAAAAATCACAATCTGAATAATCTAATTGAAAAAATCGCAGGAGAGATTAAAAAATGATTAACTACTTTGCCTTCGATTATGAAGATAAAAATCGATGGATGAGTTATTGGCATCAAATAAAAGAAATTTCCAATTTTCATTCGGAAAGCGTTTTAATTATCGGCAAAGGCAGCGGTTTAGTTTCCGAATACTTGAAGTTAAGCGGTATAAAAACGACTACCCTAGATATTGATGAGTCGCTAAGCCCCGATGTTGTTGCTTCTGTTTTAG
This sequence comes from Parcubacteria group bacterium, assembly GCA_016186325.1. Taxonomy (NCBI): domain Bacteria; species Parcubacteria group bacterium. The sequence continues at coordinate 30,334 of JACPLW010000006.1, forward strand.
ATATGCCGTTTAAAGATAGCGAATTTGACGCGGTTTTGTGCGCTCAAGTTTTGGAGCATTTGCCTTATGAGGATTTTACTAAGGCGATTTTTGAAATAAAAAGAGTGGCAAATAAGAGCGCGGTTATTTCTTTGCCTCACTTTGGACCGGCAATAAGATTTTTATTTAAATTCCCGTTTTTTCCGGAAATAAAATTCATGGTTAAATTGCCTTATCCAAAAAAGCATCTGTTTAAAGGCGAACACTATTGGGAAATTGGAAAGCGCGGTTATTCTGCACAAAAAATCAAAAAAGATATTGAAAAATGCGGATTCAATGGTATTAAAGATTATATTTTTTTTGAAAATCCATTACATCATTTCTTTGTACTTAAAAAATGACAAAAATTATTTACATTGCTAATTCAAGAATTCCAACCGAAAAAGCCAACGGCTTTCAGGTTATGAAAATGTGCGAAGCGTTTTCTAACGCCGGAATTGAGGTTGAACTGTGGCTTCCCGGGCGATTTAATCCTATTAAAGAAAGTCCATTCGCCTATTACAATATTCGCGAAACATTTAAGATTCGGAAATATTTTGTTATTGATTTGATCCCATTTTCAAAATATCTGGGCCGTCTGGCTAATTTTGTTGAATCGGTTTCATTTGCTATTGCCGTCAGGCTGGCTTTGCCGGCTGCCGAATTTAACCTGCTTTATTCACGCGATCAATTTACACTTTGGCTTTTAAGTTTTTTTAAATACCCATTCATCTATGAGATTCATTCCATACCCAGGAGGACCGGACTCCACGGCAGGATTTGGCGCGGAGCTATTAAAGTTGTCGTCATAACTAACGGAATAAAAAATATATTAATCAAAAAAGGCATTGATGATAGTAAGATTATCGTCGCGCCGGATGCTGTTGATCTCGGGGTTTTTAATGCCGTTAATAAGTCAAAGGAGGAGTTAAGATCAGAACTCGGATTATTCGGGGATAATTTTTTGGTGGGCTATGTCGGTAGATTTAAAACTTTGGGGATGGAAAAGGGGATTGCCACAATGATTGAGTCGCTTCCAATTCTTGATAAAGACGTAAAAATGATTTTTGTCGGCGGAGAAGAACAGGAGATTAAAGAATACAAAACATTTGCCGGGCGGTTTAATGTTTTGTCCCAATGCGTATTTATCAGTTATCAGCCGTATTCAAAAATTATAAAATATACCAAAGCAATGGACGCCGTAGTAATCCCTTTTCCCAACAAGCCACATTACGCTTTTTACGCTTCGCCACTCAAACTTTTTGAATATATGGCAAGTGGACGGCCGATTATTGCTTCGGACTTGCCTGCTTTAAGGGAGATATTAAACGATAAAAACGCTTTGTTTTTTAAGCCCGAAGATGCCGCTGATTTAGCGCGAGCAATAAAAATGTTAAAAAATAGCAAAATGCTGGGGCTTCACTTAAGCCAGCAGGCGCTGGCCGATGTGAAAGAATACACATGGGACAACCGCGCGAAAAATATTCTTAATTTTATAGAGCAATGAAAAGCGTTGTTGTTTTACCAACCTACAATGAACGAGAAAATATCGGACCTCTTATCGGAGAGATTTATTCATTACTGCCGGAAATAAGTATTTTAGTTGTTGACGACAACTCTCCAGATGGCACGGCCGGCGAAGTCGAAAATTTAACGATGAAATATCCAAACCTCTCGCTTTTAAAAAGACCAGAAAAAAACGGCCTGGGCGGAGCCTATATCGCGGCATTTAAAAAATTGCTTATGGGACCCGACGTGAGGAATATAATAATGATGGATGCCGATTTTTCCCACAATCCAAAATACCTCACCGAACTTTTAAGAGAGTCTGAAAATTATGATTTGGTTATCGGCTCGCGTTATATAAAGGGCGGCGGAATAGAAAAATGGGAATTATGGCGCAGACTATTGAGCTGGTTCGGCAATTTATACGTCCGAATTTTGTTAAGAAAAAACGTGTCAGACTGGACCACGGGTTATAACTGCATTAACGCTTACGTTCTAAGGAAAATCAATCTGGATAAAATTGATTTATCCGGTTACGCGTTTATTATGGGCGTAAAATATTTTTTGATTGAAGCCGGTGCTAGCGTAAAGGAAGTTCCGATTATTTTTGAAGCCCGCCGCGGCGGCGAATCAAAAATGTCGGGTCATATTATAAGAGAAGGAATCTTAACGCCATGGAAACTTTTATTCACAAAATAAAATATCATTGGGCGACGATCGCATTAGCACCGGTCCTTGGTATTTTGATGGTTTTACCGTTTTTTTATTTTTACATGAAAGTAGGCTCTGATTTTCACGGTGTTTTGCCGACGGTGGTTAATGATGAGTTGTTTTATTACGCGCGGATTAAAGATGTGGTTGACGGTCACCCGTTTTTAAGCAATGCCTATTTAGCTGAACATAAAGAGGGATTGCCACAACAGCTATTCTTGGCCGAATGGCTTTTGGCCCAGCCGATGAAGTTTTTAAACGTCAGTGTTAACGCGGCGCGCCTTGCTTATAATTTTTTATTGCCGGCCGTCGCGTTCATTCTTACTTACTGGGTGCTTTTTCTGATTTCAAAATCACGATCTCAATCAATTATTTCTTCCACATTTTTATTTTTCGGAATGTATTCATTGGCCTTTATCCGCCCGGTCAGCCCTCAATTTAATTTCATTTTCTGGCTCTCGCAGTTTATTTTCCTCTGGCTGCTTATAACGGAACAGAAACAAAAATGGATTTGGTTCTCGGCAGTTAACTTTGGATTGCTTTTTTATATTTACCCTTATTATTGGACATTTTATTTAATATTTTTCTGTTTACTTGCGGCCGCGTATTTTTTTGCGGATAAAAAATTGGCATTAAAAATTTTAATAATTGCTGGCGGTGGATTGGTTTCGGCAATTCCTTACTTTTATTTTAATTATTTAGCTACCCAACTACTATATTATGAGGAAACTTTAACGCGGCTTGGATTAATTTATTCCAGATTTCCTTCCGGCGCCAGAATAATTTTCTGGAGTCTTTTAGGATTTGGTTTTTTTGGATGGTTTTTATGGAAAAAAATTATAAATTTGGATATTAAATCGCTCTTTTTCATTTCCGGCATTTTGGCAAGCGTTATCGCGGTCAACCAGCATTTAATAACCGGCAAAAATATTGAATTTTCCAGCCATTATGATATGGCCGCGATGTTTTTCTTAGTTTTTACGGCAATTTATTTATGGAGTAAGCGTCGAGATTGTCGGTATCTATCTATTATTTTGTTAATTATTGCTTCCGGCATTACAGTTTTTGGTTTAATTAATTATTCAAAAAGAGTTTTTATTATTGATGAAAACGCGGCGTATCGGCAAAACTATATGCCAATTTTTGAGTGGCTGAATAAAAACACTGAAAAAGATTCGGTGGTGTACGCCAATGTTGACGTTTCGGGGCTGATTCCGGTTTATACCGCTAACAACGTGTTTTACATCCGCGAGGCCAATTTATTTTTTATTTCCGATGAAGAAGTTTTGAATAGATTTATTCTGAATAATTTTTTTAAAGACTTTGGTAGAGATTTTGTGATTGAAAACGACCGCTCGGTTTACGGCGTTAGATATGTAGATGCCTATGGCCATGCTGTCCAAGGCAATAAACTTAGAAAAATTTTAGGCCTGAAATCAGAATCGGAAATTTATCTTCCCGAAGAAGCGATTCAAAAAGTTATAACACGGGCCAAAGAACTTCAAAAACGCGATTTTATTGAAGAATTAAAAAGATTTCGCGTTGATTACTTGATTTGGGATAAAAATAAAAATCCAGAATGGAAAATGAATTCCAAAAACTTTAACCCCGTTTTTTCAAGCGGCGATTTGATTATTTTTAAATTTGTGTCTTTGAACCCATGAGCCAAAATAAATGGATTATTGTTTTAATATTTTTTGTCGCCGTTTTATCGGGAATTTTTTGGAACCAAAAAATATTTGGCCAGCCGATAAGTTCCGATCAATTGGGCTACGACGGCATTGCCATGGACATATTAAGCGGCGGCCGGTTTACCGAACAGGGCCAGCCGACTTTTAGAGAACCGGGTTATCCTTTGTTTTTAGCGGCAGTTTATAAAATTTTTGGCCATAATTTTGATGTTGTCAGATATATTCAGATTATAATTTTTGGGTTATTGGCGGTTATTATCTATCTTTTTGCCGAAAATATTTTCGGTCAAAAAATCGCACTTCTTTCAAGCTTGGGCGCAGCGCTTTTTTACGGTCTTGCCAATCAGGCCGGCTTAATTACGACAGAACTTTTATTCGCGTTTTTGCTTAGTCTTTTTACATACTCTATTTATAAAGCGTCGGAGGAAGACGGCAATAAATGGCTGGTTTTTTCCGCGCTGACTTTGGGGGGCGCGACTCTGATTCGGGGCGTAGCCGAATTTTTGTTTTTTTTGGTTGTTATCAATCTTTTTATAATTTATAAAAACAAAATTTCGTATAAGAAGGTTTTTTACAAAATCGCTATTTTTACGGTTTGTTTTTTCATAGTTTTAATGCCTTGGCTTGTAAAAAATAAATTCAAAAACGGTATTTCCATCTCGTCGTTTACCGGCTATTATCTATTACTGCAAACCGAGCGAATGAAAGAATTATATCCCCGCTACGCAAGCCACTTTGTAGGTTATTTTCTGGGTTATTATGTTTCGGAGCGGTTAAATTTTGATACTGGCCCCGACGATAATAAATATTTTTCTTATTTTGAAGGCCCGATTCAGTCAAGAACAGCGCGACTTATTGCCGCGGGCTACGATTATGGCGATATCAGCAACATTTTTACCAAAGAAGCCCTGCCTCAAATTGCTAAGCACCCAGTACAATTTTTATCGGTATCGGTGCTGAATTTTTTCGGTTTCAACGGCCCTATTTTGATGCGCGGGCCGTTTTGGCAAAACGGGGCCGATCTCTCTTTCCAATTTGCCGATGGACGCCACCCGGAAATTCCTAATTATCTTAAGCTGACCATCGTTTTGACTCCGCGCCTGTTGTGGTTTTTATTTTTCTTTTTTGTAATAACGTCAATAATAAAAAATCTCTGCGACTGGAAAAAAATTAGCTGGCTTGTTTTAATAATCATTTATTTTAATATTATATATAGCGTGTCCTTAGGCCTCAACCGTTACGCCCTGCCGATTTATCCGTTTTATGTTATTTTAGCAGTCGCTGGATTGCTACATTTTTTTAATAAATATGCCAAAAGACAAACGTAAAAAAATTGCTTTTATAACCGGTATTACCGGACAAGACGGCTCGTATTTGACCGAGTTTTTGCTTAAAAAAGAATATGAGATTCACGGCTTGGTTCGCCGTGCGAGTACTTTTAATACCCAAAGGATTGATCATCTTTCTAAGTATCGAGAGGGTAAGAATGCAAAATTATTTTTACATTACGGCGATTTAGCCGACGCTAATTCTCTTAATAGTATCTTGGCCAAAGTAAAACCGGATGAAATTTATAATCTCGGCGCCCAATCGCACGTGAAGATTAGTTTTGATATTCCCGAATATACGGCTAGTATAACCGGGCTTGGAACTTTACGATTGCTTGAGGCAATGAGAATTTATTGTCCGAAGGCCAGATTTTATCAGGCATCGTCTTCTGAAATGTTTGGAAAGGTAAAAGAAACTCCGCAAAACGAATTGACTCCTTTCAATGCCCAAAGCCCGTATGGTATCGCCAAGGTATTTGCTCATGAAACGGCTTGCCGTTATCGAGATGCTTACGGCATGTTTATTGCTTGCGGTATTTTGTTCAATCATGAAAGTCCCAGACGAGGCGAAAATTTTGTAACCAGAAAAATAACCAAAGGTGTCGCCAGAATTAAAGCGGGGCTACAGGATAAAATATATCTGGGCAATTTAGATGCCAGGCGTGATTGGGGCTACTCTCCAGAGTATTGCGAAGCGATGTGGCTTATGCTAAGCCAGAAAAAACCGGACGATTTTGTAATTGCTACCGGCGAAACTCATACGGTGGGGGAACTCGCAGAGACGTCTTTTAAATACGCCGGTATAAAAGATTGGAAGAAACACATCGGTATTAATAAGCGCTATTATCGGCCGAACGAAGTTAACCTACTTTTAGGCGATGCCTCAAAGGCAAGAAAAATTCTCGGCTGGAAACCCAAAGTAACATTCAAAGAATTAGTTGAAATTATGACGTCGGCGGATTTAGAAAATACGAGCAAACAGTCATGAGGATTTATTATCTAATCGAAAACGCGGATTCAAAGCACGGTGGAGGAAGATATGCCGGAGATTTAGTTTCAGCAGTTAAAAATGCCGGCTATGAGGTTGTTGTTTCGGAGCAAAAAAACAAATGGTTTGGCGGCTTAATTTTGGATGCCATAAAAATCAGAAAGCATTTAAAAAATTGCGACATTATTCATGCGATAGACGGTTATCCGTATGCTATTGTCGCTGCGGTTGCCAATATTGGGCTGAACAAAAAATTAATTATAACTGTTCAGGGCACCTACGCGGTCGCGCCGCTTTATAATTTTATTGCCGGGACACTCGTCAAATGGGCCTATAAAAGAGCCGATAAAATTATTGCCATAAGCCGATATACTAAAAAAGAGATTTTAAAAAAGGTTAACGTTCAAAATATTGAGGTCGTTAACCATGGCATTCATTTTGACAAGTTTTATAGAGAACCGATTGAATCCGGGGATGAATTCATTTTAAGCGTCGGTGCTTTGAAATACCGCAAGGGCTACCATATTTCCATTCCGTCTTTCGCGCAGGCGAAAAAAGAATTTCCCGATTTGAAATATAAAATAATAGGCAGTCAAAAAGATGCCAATTATTTTGATGAACTGAAAAATTTAGCTACGCAACTTGGAGTTGATAGAGATATAGAATTTTTAAGTGGACTGGGCGATGAGGCGCTTTCCGAATTATACCGGCGGGCGAGGCTTTTTATTTTAACATCGGTCAACGAAGGTCATCATTTTGAGGGATTTGGCCTGGTGTTTCTCGAAGCGGCGGCGGCGGGACTATCGGTTGTCGGAACGACAGGTAGCGGCATTGAAGATGCCGTGAAAAATAATTTTAACGGAATTTTGGTCCCCCAAAACGACATCAAGGCGGCAGCCGAAGCGCTATTAAAAATATTAAAAGACGAACAACTGCGCAGAGAAATGTCGCTGAATTCGTTTTCCTGGGCGAAGGATCATGATTGGGATAAGGTTATTTTACAATACTTTAGAGTTTATGAAGATAGAAATGTTAGAAACCGAGCTTCCAACATTTTATGATTGCGAAGTATTTTCAAAAAATAAAATGGGATATTCTGGCTAGGATTAAGCCCAACTATTTTATTTATTCCGGCATAAAAAATAATGATGAAGACGGATATATAAAGAGCGGCCGCGAAGATGTTCAAAGACTTATAATCTGTGACGATATTTTAAAATCAAAAATGAATTTTAGCGGCGCCTTGGCAGTTGAAATAGGATGCGGCAACGGCCGAATGACCCAATTTATCGCCGAAAACTTTAAAAAAGTGTACGCGGTTGATATTTCCCCCCGCATGATTGATTTGGCGCGGCAAAGGCTTACAAGTTTTAACAATATAGAATTTTTAGTTACCGGCGGCGGCAAACTGCCGATTCAAAATAATGCCGTTGATTTTGTTTTTTCATATATTGTTTTCCAGCACTTTCCGAGTATCGGGATGGTTGAAGAAAACTTAAAAGAGATAAAAAGAGTTCTAAGAAATGGCGGCATAGCCAAAATTCAATTTCGCGGCAGAGTTTCTACCGGAGGCATATTCAGAATATTTAAGTGGTATTACGGCGTGTTTTTTTCGGAAAATGAATTAAGCGATGTTCTGATAAAAAACGGCCTAAAACCTTTGAAAATTTACAAAACAAATGAAAAGGAACTGTGGGCGATATTTGGAAAATAAGTTGACAAATAATAACTATTATGTCAAGCTGTTAACGTGTTAATCGTCGGTTCTCTGACAAAATAAAAGGATAAAACAGGAGGAGATAAAGAAATGAAGTCGGTTGCCATTCCTGTTGTTGTTAAGGTAGACAACGATGGCGTTACGTGGGTTCACACCCAAACTCGTCGGGTTATCAATAAAGATTATGATCCCATGTATCATGGGACTCAAGAAACCTGCGGAGAAACCGTTTATGACTATGAAGACATTATCACGGCGGCAATCCGTGGCTGTCGTGAAGAACTTGGCTGTCCGGATTTAATTCCGGAAAAAGTTATCGGCGCCGATGGAGAATTTTTTTCAACAAGATCGGAAGATAAAATTTTAGGGCTAAAACCATATTATCTGGTACAACAACTCAAGGGTCCCCAACCTTGGATGGGGTTGGGCTTTATAGTTGTTATCTCTCCCGATATTGAATTTCATCTCGATAATGATGGTGAAGTATCGGCTCATCGTTGGTGGAGACCAATAGAGTTATTAAAAAATTTGCAGGAAAAACCCGATAATTTCATGGGCCTTCATTATCCGATTTTAATAAAAGTTTGCCAGGATTTTATGGAAGGGAAGATTCACGTTTCTTGAACAGAAACATGAAAAACCCCTATGGCGCTGCCACAGGGGTTTTATAAATATAAAACAATTTAGTATTGCAATTCGTTATAAAAAATGGTATCTTGCGCCTATCATAATGAACGATAAAGATGGCGGCGATTAGAAAAAACATGAAGAATTCGAAAAATAAAAACAACAAGATTACTTATGTGGCGATGTCTGCCGATCTCTTGCATCCGGGCCATCTTAATATTATCAACAGAGCTCAAAAACTTGGAAAAGTCGTAATTGGCCTTCTGACCGATGAGGCGATAGCAAGCTACAAGCGCGTTCCGCTTTTAACTTATGAACAACGCAAAACCGTAATAGAAAGTGTTAAAAGTGTCAGCGCCGTTATACCACAAACAACTCTTGATTACGTGCCGAATTTACGCCGACTTAAGCCCGATTATGTAGTCCATGGCGATGATTGGAAAACGGGGGTCCAAAAAGAAGTGAGAGAGCGGGTGATTCAGACACTCAAAGAGTGGGGAGGCAAACTTGTTGAGCCGAAATATACCCCCGGCGTGTCTTCTACCAAACTCATAGAGGCAATAACCCGCGTTGGAACTACTCCCGAAAAACGGATGCGAATGATCAGACGAACGCTCAATACCAAGCCGCTAGTCAGGATTTTAGAAGTCCATAACGGACTTACCGGCAAAATCGTGGAAAGAACAAAGATCAGCAAGGATGGAAAAACCCAGGAATTTGATGGAATGTGGTTAAGCAGTTTGACCGATTCCGTAGCGAAGGGCAAACCCGATACTGGGATAGTTGATTTTACATCCCGTCTTAATACCATAAACGAGGTCTTTGATGTCACTACCAAGCCACTCATAATGGATGGTGATAATGGCGGCTCAATAGAACATTTTGAATCCACGGTGAGGACCCTGGAGCGTCTTGGCGTCTCCGGTATTATTATTGAAGATAAAACGGGTTTAAAACGCAATTCATTATATGGAACCGATGTTGTTCAAGACCAAGATGGTATCGAAAATTTTTGCGAAAAAATATCGGCGGGCAAAAAAGCGCAAGTGACGGATGATTTTATGATAATCGCCAGAATTGAAAGCTTAATATTAAAAAAGGGGCTTAAAGATGCTCTGGTAAGAGCTAGGGCGTATATAAGCGCCGGAGCCGACGGCATTATGATTCACAGTAAAGAGAAAGACCCATCGGAAATTTTGGCTTTTTGTGAAAATTATAAAAAATTTGATAATAAGGCTCCGTTAATAGTCGTTCCGACAACCTACAATTCAATTACTGAAGAAGAATTGACTAAGGCCGGAGTGCAAATGGTTATTTACGCCAATCATCTTTTAAGAAGTTCCTATCCGGCTATGGAAAAAACGGCAAAATCAATTTTGGAAAATAAAAGGTGTCTGGAATCGGAGGAATTTTGCATGCCCGTAAAGGAACTGCTGGATTTGAATTTATGATTTCGCCAAAAATATTTTATGACCTGCTGGTTAAAAACGGGATTGGTTTTTTTTCGGGAGTTCCCGATTCGCTGTTAAAAGATTTTTCCGCTTATATCACGGATAACGCGAAATCAAATTCTCACATTATTGCCGCTAACGAAGGCGGAGCCGTCGCTTTAGCAACCGGATACCATTTGGCCACCAAAAAAATCGGCCTTATTTATATGCAGAATTCCGGCCAGGGTAATGCCGTTAATCCTTTGGTTTCGCTTGCCGATCCGGAGGTCTACGGCATCCCCATGCTTTTACTGATAGGATGGAGAGGCGAACCCGGTGTTAAAGATGAACCGCAGCACATCAAGCAAGGGCGGATAACTCCGGAAATTTTAAAGGCGTTAGGCATTTCTTTTGAAATATTGCCAAGCTCTTTGGATGACGCAAGAAAAGCCGTGAAGAAAGCTATTGTCTATATGAATAAATTTCGCGCTCCATATGCGCTTGTTGTAAGAAGCGGCACGTTCGCGCCGTATGCGCCTAAGAAGCCGGTTCAGCCGCTGAATTTGCCGCTTTCGCGGGAAGAGGCTATAGAAATTATTACTGATGAATTGCGGGGCGATGAAATTTTTATATCTACGACGGGTAAAACTTCGCGCGAACTTTTCGAAGTGCGGGAAAATTCCGGCCAGAGCCATCAAAAAGATTTTTTGACGGTCGGGTCAATGGGGCATTCTTCCCAGATTGCGCTTGGCATGGCGCTGGCCAAGCCGGAAAGCCAAGTTTATTGTCTTGACGGCGACGGCGCTCTTATTATGCATATGGGCGCGCTCGCAGTTATAGGAAACGCGGCGCCGGAAAATTTTAAGCATATAGTTTTAAATAATTACGCGTATGAATCGGTGGGCGGCCAGCCAACCGCCGCTTTTTCAATGGATATTCCTCAAGTCGCTCGCGCTTGCGGTTATAAAAATGTGTTTCGAGTTTCAGAAGCCGGAAAATTAAGAGATGTCATTGCTGATTTTAAAAGAATGCCGGGTCCGGCATTACTTGAAGTGGCGGTAAAGACGGGTTCGCGGGATAATCTTGGCCGCCCAACTTTAAACCAAAAAGAAAATAAAAATTTATTTATGGATTTTGTAAGTCGTGGCTCGCAGAATCTTTTAGCGGCGGAAGGGTTAAAAAAGTTTTTTGAAAAGAACGGGGCCAGGCGGGTATTTTTGGTTACCGGGGGAAAATCATATATTACATCGGGAGCGGAACGAATGTTTCACAAAGTGTTATTGTCTTATGAAATTACGAAATTCAGCGATTTTAGTTCTAGCCCAAAGTTAGAAGACGCGGAGCGCGGGATAAATATTTTTCGGAAGAAAAAATATGATGTTGTCGTGGCGATTGGCGGCGGTAGCGTCATTGATATGGCCAAGCTTATAAATATTCTTTCAGTTCAAGACGGGTTGCCTATCGATTATATTTCCGGCCGTAAAAAAATTACCAAAAATGGAAAATTATTGATAGCCATTCCAACGACAGCTGGTTCGGGAAGCGAGGCGACTCATTTTGCCGTTGTTTACGCCGAGGGAAAAAAATATTCTATTGCCCATGAATCTATACTTCCGGCTGCCGTGATAATTGAACCACTGTTAACCATGAATATGCCGGTTCGCCTTGCGGCCGCATCGGGCATGGATGCTTTATCACAGGCGATAGAATCATACTGGTGCGTCAACGCCACCGATGTTTCCAAACATCTTGCCGAAAGGGCGATTCGATTGATACTCGGCAACCTTGTACAGTCCGTAAAAAATCCGAATCTTGAGTCGCGTTCTGCAATGGCGTTAGCCTCGCATTTGGCCGGCAAAGCTATTAATATAACCAAAACAACCGCGCCTCACGCCATTTCTTACTTTTTTACTTCTCGATTTGGCATTCCGCACGGACATGCCGTAGCCCTTACTCTGGGGAAAATATTTGTTTATAATAGCCATATCAATAGCAAGACAATGGCTGAATTATCGCGTCTTTTGGGAGTTGCCAATGCCGGCACGACGGCGCGGAAAATTAATAATATTATGGAGCAAATCGGCCTTGAAACTCGGCTTAGTAAATTGGGTGTTCGCCAAAACGATATTGATTCGGCGGTAAAAAGCGTAAATGCTGAACGCCTTAAAAATAATCCAAGAAAAATGACAGAGAACAATATTAGAGAAATACTATTATCAATACTATGAATTTTAAGAATCAAGAAACAATAGAAGTAGATGGATGGCGCGCTTACGATTGGCCCATTGAATATAATGAATCGGATTATGAAGAAGCTCGGATTGAAATAATCAACCAAATCCGCAATACTCCCGGGCTTGTCGCCCTGTTTGAATATGGCTGGATTCCATATCCCGGAATATCGGACATGGATTTTTGGGCGGTTTTTTCGGATGACGCGGAAAAAATGGGCCTTACTTTACATCCGGCGCTTTCCCAAAAGACTAAATACCTGATGAGTCATCAAATCACGCTTTTTACGGAAAAACATTACCGCAAAATGCTTTATTTTGATCCTTGGACTACTAATATATGGCCAAATGGCCAACGATTATTGTACAAGGCCGATGGTATTGAAAGAGATTTAAATTTTGAAAATATAAGTTTTTCTAAAGAAGAAAAGGATATTCTAAGTTTGGCTCGCGTCGAAGAAGACTTGGCGGTAATAAGTTCAACTATTTCCCATTATGCAAAAAAGGAGCTGCCGGCGAGACATATTTTAGAAACAATTAAAACCTGCGTTTATCTCGTTCGCGAAATAAATAATATTACCGATAGAAAAATTAGCTCTTCCTTTTCCGAAGATCTTAAGGACTTAAGAGACAACTGGTTTAAGATTGACCAGCGGCAAGCCGCCCGGAGATTGATAAAATTATTTTACGACGGCTTACTTCTTAGTTTTGAAGCCGCTTTTTCCTTGAATGATTGGGCTCGCAAATATTCCCACTTAGAAGACATTAAGAATTTGGGGATAGGAAAAACCAATTTTTGGAGCGGCTCTTTTTTGGATAAAAAATCAAAGAATGTTTATTATAATTCTTTTGGCGACAGCCGTGTTTTTACCGATTTTATCAAAACTCCGTCGCAAGCCCTGAAACTATCAATTGATTCTTGCCAAGAATTTAAAATAGGATTCGGCCGTTATTCCAGAACTATTGATTTTTATATTGTTTTCCAGCCGCTGGAATTAGCCGCCTTTTTTTCGTGTCTTATTTCCGAGCATGGCTCGCTAAGCGATAATATTCGGAAGAACACTTTTAGCAACTTAAAAGAAGTGCCGGTTTTTCGGTCTGAAATCTTTCAGGAAAAAGTAAAAATGATAAATGAAATTACGGAAGTTTATAATAACAAACGAGCCGCGAACGCCGGTGGAAAGGGATGGCATTTTGGAAACAGCAGTTTTCAAAATTCTTTTGAACACAAAAAGCTAAAGAAAAAACTCGCGGTTTTTTGGCTGAAACGCAAGTTTTGGCGCGCCGTTAGTTTGGCGGTAAAAAATTCTGAATTATGAAAAAAATTTTTATAACGACAAGCTGGGACGACGGGCATAAGCTCGATTTAAGGGTGTCTGAACTTCTTACAAAATACGGTCTTGCGGGAACTTTTTATGTTGCAATAAATCAGGACAACCGCCTTAGCGATGATGATATCAGAGAAATTTCTAAAAATCATGAAATTGGCGCTCACACCGTAAATCATCCACACTTAAGCGTTATCAGAATTGACGAGGCCACGGAGGAAATTAAAAACTCCAAAATAATTTTAGAAAAAATTATCAGTAAGCCGGTTGAGATGTTCGCCTATCCTTTCGGGGATTATAATGAAGAAATTAAGCGGATTGTCGGCTCCCTTGGATTTGCCGGCGCGCGGACGGTTCGCGATTGGACTATTGAAACGCCCGGTGATTCTTTTGAAATGAAAACGACCCTTCATGTTTATCCGCATCCGTTGCGCCCGAATACCGGCAGTATCCGTGCCGGCCTGCGGCCATTTTTTGATAATATCGGGGGCATTATTAAATATAGAATTTCGCCAAAAGCACTGTTTTCGTGGCAATCGCTGGCGCGAGGTCTGTTTGATTACGTTTATAAAAACGGCGGCGTTTTCCACATCTGGGGGCATTCCTGGGAAATAGAAAAATACGGAATGTGGCCCGAATTGGAAAATTTTTTTAAGTATATTTCACATAGAGATAACTGCATTTATTTGACCAACTGTGATTTATTAAAGAGAAAATCGGGCTGATTATGAAAATTTTAATTCTATCGGATTCTTTTGAAGATGGCGGAGGAGCGGCCCGTATGGCGCGCTCAATGGCGCTGGGTTTTAAGCGCGCGCTTCACGATGTTTGCGTTATCGCTTCCGTCCAAGACAAAGCGCTTGCGGGCCAAAAAATGGTTGAAGGCATTAAAGTGTGGTCTATTTATTCCAATTATAATCTTTTTTGGCGCGCTTATCGCAGCTTATACAATCCCCAGACCGTAAAACACATCGCTAAAATTATTGAAGAAGTAAAACCGGATGTTGTTCACGCCAACAATATCCATGTTCATCTTTCATATCACGCACTGAAGCTTGCCAAAAAATCAGGTGCCAAAGTTTTTTTGACGGCGCATGACGTGATGCCCTTCTATTACGGGAAACTGGCGGAATTCATAAACCCCGATGATTTATCTTGTCCCGAAAAGTTCAATTATAAAATCAGTGTTTGGCAACAAATTAAAAGAGCGGGCAAAACATATAATCCTTTAAGAAATATAATTATCCGCCATTGTCTTAAATACGTTGATAAAATAATCGCCGTTTCAAGCGCTTTAAAAGAAACGCTTGTCCAAAACGGCATATCCAATGTCGCTATTGTCCACAACGGCATTGAAATTGAAGAATGGCGATTAGATGATGGCAGTGTTGAGGAATTCAAAAAGAAACATGGCTTAGCGGGAAAACGGATTATTTTTTTTGGCGGACGCTTAAGCTGGCTGAAAGGAGGGCGGGAAATTTGCTTGGCGATAAAAAAGGTGATTGAAACAATACCCAACGCGGCTCTTTTACTCGTCGGAAAAACAGACGGAGAGGCGAAAGAAATCTTGGATTTTGCCGCCGATTTAGAAATTAGCGAAAATATTATTGCTGTCGGCTGGCTTTCCGGAGACGAACTTAAAGCTGTTTACCGCGCCGCTGATATTGTGGCAACGCCATCCGTCTGTTTTGATTCTTTTCCGACCGTAAATTTAGAAGCTATGGCTTGCAAAAAACCGGTTATCGCCACTTGTTTTGGCGGAAGCCGGGAAGCGGTTATAGACGGCGAAACCGGCTATATCGTAAATCCGTTTAATATTGAAGCGATGGCCGGAAAAATAATTGATTTGCTTCAAAATCAAGAAGAAACAATACAGTTTGGCCAAGCGGGGTATGAACAAGTTAAGACGAGATTTAGTTTAGAAAAAATGATTGATAACTATTTAGAATGGTATAAAAAATGAAGACGATTTTTATAACCGCATTTCATCCTTTTATTTCCAAAAACATCCTGAATACGGACGTGTTTAAGATTTTGAAAGCTCGCAATGATTTAAAAATTATTCTTTTGGTACCAGTAATTTTAAAAGATTTTTTTGAAAATAATTATCGTTCGGATAATGTAATTGTTGAAGGCGTTGACTTAATGCCGTTTAAAAATTCCAGTTCAAACAATTTTTTTTCAAAAGTCGCTTTTTTCTTTATCTATAATCATTGGATTCGACATAAAAGGCACGAATATTTAAGCGCCCATCCAAGCTTCTATAATTTTGTAAAATTTCATGTCTTTATGGTTCTGACATGGTTTTTGTCAGGCTATAAAGTCATAAATAAGACTTTTAGGTTTTTTGATTGGCATTTTTCGCCCGGCAGTTTTTATGAAAATCAGTTTGAAAAATATAAGCCTGATATTATTTTTTCAACCGACGTATACGATGATTTTGATCAGGCGCTGATTAAAGAGGCGAAAATAAGGAAGGTTTTTGTCGTTGGAATGGTTCGTTCCTGGGACAATAATATCAGCAAGGGACTGATGAGGTGTCTGCCCGACAGATTGATTGTCAATAATGAAGTGATAAAAAAAGAAGCGATAAAAATTCATAATTTTCCCGAAGAAAACATTTTTATCGGCGGCCTTCCCCAGTTTGACGATTATCTTAAGGCGCCTTTTAAAAGTCGGGAGGAATTTTTTAAATCAGTTGGCGGAGATCCCGATAAAATGACGATTTTATTTTCTCCCGGTAGCCGGGAAATTTCCGCGGATGCCAATATCGTTATTTGCGAAGCGTTTAAAACCGCAAAAGAAAGAGGCATTTTACCAAAGGATGTTCAATTTTTTGTCAGAAACCATCCTACAAGGCCGGACAAAGTATTAGAAAAATTCAAAAACGACCCGGATTTTATTGTTGAAATGCCCGGTACGATGAAGGGTAGCGGAAAATTTCTTGAATTCTCAATGCAAGACAGTATTCATTTAATTGATACCGTTTATTATTCGGACGTGGTGGTTTGGATCGTAACTTCAATCGGTTTGGATTCTTTGGTGTTTGATAAACCGCAAATCGCGGTTGATTTTGACGGCTTTAAATCTAAACCATACTGGTCTAGTGTTAAAAGTATGAATGATTATGATCACCTGATAAGTTTTTTTAAAACAAGTAAAGTTAAAAGGGCCGGGAGTATTGAAGATTTAATTTTATGGATTGGTGAGTATTTGAAAAATCCGCGACTAGGCGAAGAAGGCAGAAAAAAAGCTGCTAGAGAGCAGCTTTGGAAAGTAGACGGCAAATCGGGCGCGAGGATAGCCGATTTTATCCTATCTTTTATTTTTTAATATTTTAACTATCTTCAATATTTCCATCGGGATTATCAAAGAATGTTTCTATAAACTCTTTGCGAAGATTTTCCCAAATCGCATTGCCTTCGGGTGTTAGAGCTTCTGCTTTGGCAATTTCTGGCCAGCGTTCTTTCGGAAATTTTACGTACATCGCGAAAACCCGGCGCAACGCGCTGATTTGCTCTTTATTAAGATAGGGCGGTGGCATATTAAGCACGGAGTCATCGGAATTTCCGGGACAAATCATATTCGGACTTATGTATCCTTTTTTTACAGCCATGTTTCTAAGATTTGTTCCATGGTATGGAGTAAAAATAGAACAACTCATTGTATCACTATACACCTGGCGATTAAGCTCAATCGTATCAAAGACCAAATCGCGGGTCTCGTCGGGAAAACCTATGATGTTATTTACACTGAATAGAACTCCGCATTCATGTGGAATTATCAGCTTTTCGGTAAGTACTTTATTCGTATAAGCACGATCGATAACTTCTTTACGAAACTTTTCATTGCCGTGTTCAATGCCGAACACCAGTTGATTGATGCCCAGTTCTTTTAGTTTTTTAATGCGCCGTTCAACTACCGTCTCCGGTCGGGTTTGGCACCAAAATGGTACTTTAATGTCTTGGTACACCTCGCAAAATTCATCAAACTCTTTTTCAGACCATGCGAAAAAAGTATCGGCCCAAAAGAAAAAGTATTCTGCCCCGTAAACATCGCGGCAATTGAGCAGTTCTTTTCTAACTTCTGTTAAAGATTTTTTGCGGAAAAACGGTTCTCCTATTGCGGATTCAAAAAGAGAATTCTGTGCCGGAGAGTTGCAAAATCGGCAAGTGTACGGACAACCGCGGTGTGTTTCAATAGGAAATAATCGATAAATTTTTCCGGTCATTGGACGACGGAATTTGGATTCCTCGAAAATGGAAAAATCCGACAAAGGATTTGCGTCCATATTTACTATCGACCCCATTGGATTTTTTCTAACGGAGCCGTCTTTCATTCGTACCCAAAGACCTGGTACATCGGAGTAATCTTTATTTCTGCTCATTCGATGGCATAGGTCAACCAGGGCGTATTCACCTTCGCCGACACAAAGAATGTCTATTTCTTTATATCTCATGCACACTTCGGGGGCGAAAGTCGCAAAGACGCCACCCAAAATTACAGGCACTTTTAAATTGTTCACGTAACTAAGCAGATTAATCGCCGTCAGAAACATGCTCTCGGTTGCTGTGACTAAAATCAAATCCGGACAAAATGACTCAATCTGTTTCCTGAAGGCCTCATAGACATCAACTTCCTTTGAAGTGGGTTCTATCTCAAACGGCCTGACATTTAAATTTGCCATTTTAACTTTTCCGGAACTCTTTAAATCGGTTTCCGTTTGATAACCCGAACTATCAAATAATGAAACTGTAAAGCCTTCGCGCTTCAGTAGCGCGGAAAAAAGTGCTAGAGTTGGCGACACTATTGATTCGGTCTGTAGGCTTGGATAGAGCATCAAAACGCGAAATCCAGACATTTTCCTCTCCTTGGTATGTGTTTGTTTTGTTAACGAGCCAGCCGCTAAGTTAGCGGTATAATTTAAGCAATTTTTTTATGTGAAGTCAAATTCCGCTTAAGCTGGCGGAATTTTGCTTCCATTTTTTCCCAGTCCGAAGGGATGTTTATGTCTTCGTCGTAAAAATCGCTCACGATATAGGGCTCTTGTTTTGAACCGCCGAAGTAGCAAGCGTTTTTTCCGTATAAAATCTTAGGCTTCATAACGAACACCAGGTCATTTTTGACATAATATTTAGGCAGAAGCTGACGGCGCGCCGGAGCGTATTTCACGTTCTGGTTTATGGCGTTGAGCAATTCGTAGCTTTTGCCTTTTTTAACCGGCCGGACAATCCAATAAGGATGGTGGTGGGCGGCTGACAATTCGCAAAGAGGCACGACCACATCCGGGTCTTTTTTCAAAAATAGTTCTATCGCTTCATCAACCTGTTTAACGCTCCTTAGAGGATTGGGCGGCATCAGTAAAACTATAGCATCAGTTTTATAATTCTCATTTTTTTTAAGCCATTCTATCGCATGTTTTAAAACAGGTTCCATCTGTGTTGTGCTTTGAGCCAAGTTTTTTGGGCGCAAAAATGGCGCTTCAGCGCCGTATTTTTTTGCTACCTTGGCTATTTCGGGATCGTCGGTGGTGACGATTACCCGGTCTATTAAGCGGCTTTTGAGAGCCGTTTCAATTGCCCAGGCAATCAGGGGCTTGCCGCAAAAGTTTCTTATGTTTTTGCCCGGGACGCCCTTTGAACCGCCCCGAGCCGGTATTATTGCTATGATATTCATATGTTTTAATATTATACGTTAATTTCTTAAAAAATCAAGTTCGCAATAATAAAGCCCCAATGCAAGCATTGGGGCTTTTTGGAAAAATTTATTACATTTCCAAAATTTTACTAATCATTTGCAGGTTCACCACATCGTTGACATATTCTTGTAAAAAAACCTTTATAAAAATGACCACCATTATTAAAACACGCACTATGACATTTCTTTACATCACCACAAACAAATATACTCGTTGGTTTCCCCGTCAGGGAATCAAACTTCCCAGTCGGGACGACGATCATTCTTTTCCCGCAATTTGTGCAATAAGGAGCAGCCATTGTCCTCGTCCTCCTTGTTAAACCCAACGCTTCGGTTTAGTCACTCGTCGCTATGACGGGCGCTATAATCGATAATTTAAATCTACCATAAAATAAGATATCTGTCAATATATACGTATATATCAGATTAACCCTCGGAGAACGGGAAGAGATTTTACATTTCCAGAATTTTGAAGGTCTCGTCGCTGTCAACGCATTCGCGAGCCCTAAGGAATGTGTCCATTGGCATGTCGCCGAAATTAAGCGGCTTTTGAGAGCCGTTTCAATTGCCCAGGCAATCAGGGGCTTGCCGCAAAAGTTTCTTATGTTTTTGCCCGGGACGCCCTTTGAACCGCCCCGAGCCGGTATTATTGCTATGATATTCATAACTTTACAAAAAATACAATAAAGTTATTAAAAAGTCCAATTATAAAACCCGACAAGTTGCTGTCGGGTTTCGCTTTGAAATTTTATGTTATCAACCATCTATCCACGCCGAAGTCATTTTTTCTGGTCTCCACTGCGAGATAAGCTGTTGGTTAACTTCTTGGACGGTTGATTTTTCAAAGACAGCTCGATGTCGCCAGCTATCAAAGAACTTTAGCTGAACCACCCCGTTTTTGTGCAACTTTCTCAGCTCATTATAGCCAGCGCCACCATTGAAGGTAGTGGAAGTATCTCCGTTGATAAGAAGGCCGTCTTTACGAAGAACCCGAATTGCCTCTGTAACAATCTGAACCTTATCCTCGTCAGATATTCCGAGTGAATAGAAGGTGCAGTTGCACGGTCTACCTTCGTAATCAGCGTTACTGACGCATTTTCTATCAGAACCCATTTCACAAGTACCTTTGTCGCAATGGCACTCGTTAAAACGCGGAATACTTAGCACGTTGGCTAACGCCACTATATTGAATGTTTCATTTGGAAAAGGCAGAGCACATCCATTTGATTTCAAGATATCAAAGTGACCATTAAAGTGTCCTAAATCCTCTAATCTTTTGATTTTATTTCTCAAGTCTTTCGGATCCTTAAACCCTATCCCACTACAAAGTCGGAAATCATAATCAACACAAACATATCGAGAAATTCTTTTGTTTAGATCAGCCAGATTGTAACCGGCATTATTCCATTCTTGCATAAGCCTTTCTATTCTTTCAATTTCTCTGACGCTTTCTTTTATCTGGTATTTACTCAGATCACTTTCGTATTCTGTTAGATTTTTTTTATACTTGACTTCTTCAATTCTATTGACATGCTTGTTAAGCAGCAGAAAATCTAAACCAAACCATGGATAATCTCCGCAACCCATCTCAAGAACACTCAATGGATATTGAATATTTATCATGCCAGGCCCTCCTTATTTATAAAGATCGTTTAAAATATAATACCATTATTCATTACGGTTGTCAAAATTGGCAAGTGGAGCGCTGGTTTACTTTCACGTAAATTCAAAAATTACGGCAAAATCTAACGATTGTCTCGGAATGTTGTAATTTTTAAAACCTCCCAATTTGATTTGAGAGGTTAATTGAAATTTTACATTTCCAGAATTTTGAAGGTCTCGTCGCTATCAACGCATTCGCGAGCCCTAAGGAATGTGTCCATTGGCATGTCGCCGAAATTAAGCGGCTCACCAGTTTGAGGATTATGAAGCAGTTTTGTAGCGTCATCGAGTTCCAAAACATACTGATGGAAATTCTCGTCGCAAATCGGCTCACGCGTTACCGGGTTAAAGTTAATTCCGAAAACTTCATTAAGCATTTTTTTGACCTTCGGATGGTTAAGCATTTCCGTTCCCGGATACCAGGTGGCGGTAAACATTCTCCTGTTTACCGAATCGGGCAGTTTGCCGCGGGAAGTGTAGAAATCTTCCTGCCATTTTATGAAAGCGACGCTGATTTTAAGGTCTTCAAGGGTTTCGGTCGGATACGCCATAATCCAGGTGCAGTTGGCGTGGATTCCGGCCAAATCGCAGTTTTTGATTCCCTCAATCATGGTGCGGGGGAATTCGTAGGTTTTTCCGTCAACCCTTATTGGCGTTAACCCGTTTTTAAGGATAAAGCCGCCCTTATTCATTGCTTTAAGGACCGACGGAGAAGCGCTCTCGGCGCCAAAGCCAATGTAGACACATCCGGCTTCGGCCATCAGGTCAACGCGTTTTGGGTCTTCGAAAATATATTCGCCCGGCTTTCCGGCTTTCGGCCGCAAGCCGGCTGATTCGTCAAGCCGCGTGTGCGTGCCCCAGCGGACACCCAGCGGTTTAAGATATGGGACAAGCTCAACAATTCTATGGTAATCAACTCCAAAATTATCGTCGGGCATTCCAATAAAGTCCACGCCGTATTTTTCAATATGGAGTTTGAATTCCTCGGCGAGGTTTTTCGCCGAACGCATTCCGTAATTCCTTTCACCCTGCGCTCCGCGAAAGCAGAAAGCGCAAGCGTAGGGACAGCCGCGGGAAGAAACAAAATTAGTGCTTCTTCGCATCTCGAAAGATGTTGCCGAACTATTGTTGGCCGAAGTCCCCCAAATGGCATTGCCAAGATAGTATTCAAGCATTTCATATCCGAAAACATCTTCTTTGAGCAGGTCTAAATCGGCAAAGGGTATGGCGTCCAAATCTCTCGGCCGGTCGCCTTCATAAAGAAAGCGGTAGCATCCGTGAATTTCACCGACGTAATAAGGCGCCAATTTTCCGGAGTTGATGGCATTCGCAAATCCCATTTCTTTGATGATTTTGGCGTCGTAAGCGATTTTTATAATCACATCATCGCCTTCGGAACGGGCAACGCCGTCAAGTTCGGGAATATAATTAAATAATCCCGCTTTTAGCTCGGTTGCCAGACCGTTTCCAGAAACCAAAAAGACATTAGGCAGAAGCTCGCGAATCATTTTTGCGACTTTTTCCTGCCAGCGCAGAGTGGTGATTTTTCCTGAAAAGCCGACAAGGTCAGGTTCTCCGTGGACTTCAAAGTGTTTTTTAATAAGCTCAAACACTTCCGGTTCTGTAAGATGGCGGCCGTTTACAAGACCGCGTTTTTGCGCCAGTTCGTCTTTTACGCGATAGCCGTTTAAATCAATTACGGTGGCGTTGATGCCATAGTTTTTGCGCAGATTAGTCGCGAGAAGAAGGGGGCCCTGGGGAGTATTATTTGGCACCGCCGTTTCACGAAGCGGCATATTAATAAATACGGCATTAAGATTTCTCAAATCAGCCGGTTTAATATCTTTAACAACATCCGCGGGGTGGATACTATTCATGGTTTTCCTCCGTTTTATTAATGAACTTTAAACGCGTTTATAATTAAACGCCGATTGGTTCGGATAATAACATTTAAATTTAATTTTGACAAGATTTAAATTTTGTGTTAGATATTTAATGCTAAAACAGCTTTGACCTTTGAAAACTAAAAATCGGAGGAACAAAAAATGAAAAAAATCGGATTCGCTGGTTTGGGGATTATGGGTTCTCGTATGGCAAAGCGGTTGATCGCCGCCGGTTACGATTTGACAGTTTATAATCGCACGATAGAAAAAACCGATAAATTAATCAGTCTCGGAGCGCAGTTTGCCGCAAATCCGCGGCAACTTGCCGAGAATTCTGATGTGATTATTACAATGGTAAGCGATGATCCCGCCCTTTGCGCGGTTACGGAAGGTGGATCAGGCGCGTTTGCCGGCGCTCGGCTTAATACGGTTTTTATTGACTGCAGCACGATTTCGGTTAAGACAACTAAAAATTTAGCTCGGCAGGCCCAAGATTTTGGATTTAATTGGCTGGACGCGCCGGTGCTTGGCGGTCCCGCGGCGGCCGAAGCCGGCGAATTGCCTTTTGTTGTTGGCGGATCCCAAAATATTTTAGAGCTGAATGCTGATATTTTTAACGTTCTTGGCAAAAGAGTTGTTTGGATGGGTGAAAATGGCATGGGCCAAGCCGCTAAAATTGTTCATAATCTGACCTGTGGCGTGTCGCTGGCAGTTTTTAGCGAAGCAATCATGCTTGGCGAAAAATTCGGTTTGACCAGAAAACAAGTATTGGAAACTCTTTTGAACGGAGGAGTGGCAAGCCCTCTTTTGAAAGCTAAGGCCGCCAAACTTGAACAAAATAACTTTGAGCCGGCTTTCGCGCTGGCAATGATGGGAAAAGATTTGATGTTGGCGCGTAATGCCGCCAAAGAATTCGGGCTAATGCTTCCGGTACTTTCCGATACCGAATGGCTTTACGCGATAGCAAAAGCCTATGGTTTTGGTGGGTTGGATTCATCCGCAGTCATTAAGGCGCTTGAGATTTTGGCGAAAGGAGTCGCGCATGACTGATGCCGTGATCAGAATTATCCCTCAATCAGAGTTTAGCCGCGTTTGGCAATCGGTTGGCGGTTTATATGAAAAACTTTACGTGATTGCCGATATGTGCCGCTTAAATACGCTTTCGACGGTAAAACGTGCCGGTTCCGGCCATCTCGGTTCAAGCTTTAGTGCTATGGATATTGTTGTTTGGCTCTACTATCGTGAGATGAATATTGATCAAGCTGACTTCGATAATCCGGATCGAGACATCTATTTTTCGTCTAAAGGCCATGATGTGCCCGGTTTATATTCGGTGCTTTTTTCGCTCGGAGAGATTTCCGAAAATCTTTTCTTAAAACTGCGGCGTCTTGGTGGTCTTAATGGCCATCCGGATGTAATAAATCAAGGCATTGAAGCCAATTCTGGATCGCTTGGGATGGGAATTTCTAAGGGTCGTGGTATGGCATGGGCCAAAAAGCATTTGAGTCTGTTCGGACGAGTTTTCGTTATGACCGGTGACGGAGAATTTCAGGAAGGCCAAAACTATGAGGCATTGCGGGGAGCGGCTCATCTCGGCCAAGATCGGCTAATTGTGATTATGGACCATAATAAAGTCCAAAGTGACAAATTGGTGAAGGACATTGGCGATCTTGGTAATCTTGAAGAAAAATTTTTGTCATTCGGCTGGCACGTTGAACGCTGCAAAGGTAATGATTTTTGGGCTCTAGAAAAAACTTTTGGTAATATCAAAAAAATTTCAGGCAAACCAAAAATAATTATTGCCGATACAGTCAAAGGTTGCGGGGTTTCTTTTATGGAACATCCTCGTGCTTTAGAAGAAGAAGGCTTGTATAAGTGGCACGCCGGCGCGCCGGACGATGTTTCGTATGAGGCTGCTCTTAACGAACTATTGGGGGAGATTAACAGTCAGTTTATTAAACTCTCGCTTGAGCCGTTAGTTGTTAAAGAAGTTTGCGATGATAAGCAATTGGCAACGAAGGGATCTTTAGTCGGCGAACAATTAAGCCAAGCAGAAATTCAGAAACAAATTAAGGTAGCCGATGAATTTGTTGCCAACGCTTATGGCAAAGCTCTTGTTGAATTGGGCAAGAAGCGCGGCGATTTTGTGGTGCTTGACGCCGATCTTGCGGCGGATTGCCGGTTGCGCGAGTTTGAAAACAGATTTCCTGAAAGATTTATTGAAGTCGGAATTGCTGAGCAGGACATGGTTTCCATGGCTGGCGGTTTGGCGCGGCAGGGGATACTTCCGATAGTCAACTCTTTCGGCGCGTTTCTGGCGTCGCGGGCCAATGAACAGATTTATACGAATGCTTGCGAGGGTTCTAAAATTATTTATATCTGCCATTACGCCGGCTTAATTCCAGCCGGACCGGGAAAATCACACCAGTGTTTGCGGGACATTTCACTTTTTGGCGCTCTTCCAGACATAACAATTGTTCAGCCATGTAATTCTTGGGAGATGCATCAAGCCCTAAATTATTGCGTGAGTGTAGCGAAGCGCAGTTGTATGTTGCGGCTTAACATCGGTCCTTCTCCGAGGATAATTCAATTGCCGGAAAATTATGTATTCGTTAAAGGAAAAGGCGCTGTTCTGACGGAGGGGGATGACGCGATTATTTTCGCGTATGGGCCGGTGATGCTTCATGAAGCTCTTTTAGCTTCTGAAATACTGGCGAAAAAAGGATTCGGATTAAAAGTAGTTAATATGCCGTGGCTGAATTCGGCGGATATTGAATGGTTAAGAGAGGTTTTAGGCGTGACTGCAGAAATATTCGCGCTGGAAGACCATAGTACGATCGGCGGCTTAGGTGATTTTCTGTTAAACCAATTTGTTGCCAATAAACTTTTGGAAGGAAAAACATTCAAGAAATTCGGAATAACCGGTTTGCCGGAATGCGGACGGCCGGATGAGGTGCTTAAATTCCACGGCCTTGACGGCGTGACACTTGCAGAAAGCATCATAAACAATGGAGGCTGTGCATGAAAAGCACATATGAATTAGCGAGACGAATTAAAGCTGTAATTTTTGATTTTGACGGCGTATTTACGGACAATAGCGTGCTTGAAGGGGCGCCCTATAAAGGCAAATGGCGCAGTCACTACGATGGACAAGGAGTTTCTTTACTACGAGCGGTTGGCATACGGGTAGCGGTGATTACCAATGAAACTGGTATTCACGCTGAGCCCGCCGCTGGGCTTGTTGAAAAATGGAACAATTTGCCTTCGGCTAAAAAGCCACCGGAGAATGGCGGTTGGGCCGAAGTCGCGTTTTTTACCGGAATGGGCGGTGCGCGTAAAATTGAAGCTGCTGAACAATTTATTGTAAGTATTGGTGTTTCTTTTGAAGAATGTGCGGCAATGGGGGACGATCTTGTTGATGTGCCGTTGCTTCGCCGGGTCGGGTTTCCGGTAGCCCCGGCCCAAGCCGAAAAGGTTGTGAAAGAAATAGCGTTATTTATCACGGAAAGGCCGGGCGGCGCGGGCGCCGTGCGTGATTTCGTTAATTTAATTTTTGAAGCTCGTGGGATTGATCCAACAATTCTTTCTACCAGTTAATGCGCAAAAAGGAGAGTTGAAGATGAGTTTAGAAGCGTATAAAATGTTTTCCGTTAAAGATAGGGTGATAGTTATCACTGGCGGAGCGGGATTTCTCGGAATGCAATTCGCCAAAGCACTGGATGATGCCGGCGCGACAGTAGTTTTATGGGATAAGCCAGGCGCTTATTTCGGAAGCCTTTTTCACAATGAAGTTGACATCACTGATGAAAAAGCCGTTCAGAAAGCGGCACAAGCCGCTGCAAATTTCTTCGGCAAAATTGATGTTTTGATTAATAACGCCGCGATGAATCCGGCGGTCGGAAGCGATGAGGCGAAGCAAATGTTTGCACCCTACGAGGAATATCCCATTGACCTATGGAAGAAAGAGATTGATGCTGACCTTACGGGAATGATGATTTGCACCCAAGCGGCGGCAAAACAGATGATGAAACAGGGCTCGGGAGTGATTGTAAATATCGCTTCTGAAGTCGCCAATATCGCCGTTGACAATCGGATTTATGGTGAAGGCAAATTCAAATCAATTGCTTACATTACTGCAAAGTCCGGCGTGCTGGGTTTGACCCGCGCTTGGGCCTCTTATCTAGGCAAGTATGGCATTCGCGTCAACACTTTTACTCCCGGCGGGATGCCGAAAGCGGAAGTTCCGGAAGATTTCAGAAAGCGTTATTCATCTCTGAATATGCTTGGCCGGATGGCGGGAGTTGGCGAATACAATGGCGCGATTTTATTCCTTTGTTCCGATGCTTCGTCTTTTATGACCGGTAGCCAGCTTATCATGGATGCCGGAAAAAGCGCTTGGTAAATTTTTTAGCCCCGCAGTCGCGGGGTTTTTGATTTGATAAAATCTTAAACTTTTATATGTAAACTTTTCTTGACTTTGTGCTGTTATATGGGATATAATCTCGGAAAGTTTTTTAATAGTTTCATAAGCGGAGGGAACCAGATGGCTGTTAAGATCGGTAGCAAGTGGATTGGCGAGGGCCACCCGTGTTTTATTGTTGCCGAAATCGGCATTAACCATAATGGCAGTTTGGAAATCGCCAAACAGCTTGTTGACGCGGCGGCTATCGCCGGAGTTGACGCGGTTAAATTTCAGAAGCGGACACCGGAATTATGCGTTCCTTCGGGGCAGAGAAGTGTGATGCGGGAGACCCCTTGGGGTTACATGACTTACATGGATTATAGATATCGAATTGAATTTGGCAAAAACGAATACGATCAAATTGACTCTTACTGCAAATCAAAAGGCATTGTTTGGTTTGCGTCATGTTGGGATGAAGACAGTGTTGATTTTATGGCTCAATTTGATCCGCCTTGTTATAAAGTTCCATCCGCCGGTCTTACCGATAAAGAACTTTTGATGCGTATGCGCGTAAAAAACAAATCCGTTATTCTTTCAACGGGCATGAGCACAATGAAGCAAATTGATAAAGCGGCGGAAATTTTAGATCCTGAAAATTTAATAATTTTGCATTGCGTCTCAACCTATCCGGCAAAGCTGGAAGAATTAAATTTGAAAGTGATTCAAACTCTAAAGCGGAAATTTCCGAATATTCCAATAGGATACAGCGGACACGAGGTTAGCTTGGCGCCGAGCGTAATGGCCGCAGTTTTGGGAGCGAATGTTATTGAGCGGCATATAACACTGGATCATACTATGTGGGGGACGGATCAGGCGGCGAGTATGGAACCTAAGGGTTTTCAACTTTTGATTCGCGATATTCGCACTTGGGAAGCGGCTAAAGGCAACGGCGTAAAGCGCGTTTTAGAATCCGAAATCCCTATAATGAAAAAACTGCGCCGGAAAACCGATTTTTAATTTAATCTATTGATACATTTCAATCCCGATTCCAATCGGGATTTTCTGTTAAAGGAAATAAGTTTTTTAACGCCGGAATATGCCGTTCTCAAAACCAAGGCGGGCGATAAGATAATCAAACAAGACGCGCATTGTCTGAAAAGAATAAATAGCGGATTTTGAAATGCTTATGGAGGTATGTTCCCCGGAATAATCGCAACGGATGGGAATTTCTCCGACTGAAAGGTTATGGAATCGGGCTAAGGCAATAATCTGAAAACTGAAAAGGTGATCATCGGAAGTTTTTGCCAAGTTAACGGTTTGGATGAGATTTTTCGTGTAAACGCGGAAACCGGTGTGGAATTCGGTAAGCGGAAGGCGAAGAATTAATCGGTCAATAAAACTTAAACCGATGTTGGCCAAAAATCGCGGAAAAGACATTTTGTCTTTTAGCGTTTGTTTCCAGTTGGTGAACCGGGAACCGAGAAGCAATGAATAGTTTTCTTTTTTGATTTTTTCAAGCGCCGCGGGGATATAAGACGGGCTGTATTGTCCGTCGCCATGGATTTCAACCATGTAATCGGCTCCTCTTTTAATTGCCTCTTCCAAACCAAATTTTATGTTGCCGCCGTAGCCGGTGTGCGGGTGGGTAATACAAGTAATACCAAGATTTTTTGCCGTCTCCATTGTATTATCTAAAGAAGCATCATCGACAAGAATAATCTCATCAAATAATTCTTTGGGAATTCTTCGCCAAGTATTTTCAATCATTGGGGCGCAATTATAAGTTAAGATGATGCCTATGGTTTTCATTTTTTACTTAATTAAGTGTGGGGGTAAATTTCCAGATTATTATGTTTATAAAAGTCACTATAACATAGTATATGAGTTGCGCCAAAACCAGTCCCAAGATGCCGCCCCAGATGCCCAGAATTACGTAAAGAGTTATTTTAATTACAGTAGCCGAAACACTGCTCAACAAAATCGGTCTCACCAATTTTTGAGAAGTAAAAGCGGCACCCACAAAACCAAGCGGAGCGGCAAAAATAAAACCAATGGCGAGCAGTTGGGAGTAAAATATGGATTCTAGGTATTTAGGGAAGGCAAATTTGAAAACAATCGGCGCCGTTAAAATATATCCGATCGCGAATACCGCGCCCAAAAAAAGGCCTTGAAAGATTCTTTTATAAAAGACTTTATTAATATCTTCCGCGGTTTTCTGGGCGAGTTTCGGCAAGCCAAGATTTACAATATCTTTAATAAAAGGCGCAACTCTATCGGGTATGGCGCGCGCCAAAGAATAAGCGGCAAGCTGGGCCGGCCCCCAGAATTGGACCAAAATAATATTGTCAATCTGACTGGCAACGGGGCCGATAAAGCTGATAAATGTAAGTCGGCGGCCGTACTTTAATACATCGCCCGAAGAGCCGCGGGGATTGAATAAATGCAGTGTTTGCCAATAAAAAAATAAATTCGCTAAAAATGTCGTCGCGGCGTAAGCCAGAATAAGCCAGATTACCTCTTTGCCAAAATAAAGCGCGGCAAACATTCCGATGACATAAACAACAGTCGCGGCGACGCTAAAAATATTATTGATTTTAAATTTTCTTTTGCCCTCCAGATAGGCGCCATAAGTGTTGAACGCTTGCGTCGCGGGGACAAACAAACCCAGAATGAAAAAAGAGATTCCATATGCCTGGTTGGCGTTCCAAAAATAATAAACGGAAGCGGCAAATAATGCTGCCGCGAGCATTAAATTCCACTTGAGCTGATATCTGACCGAAGTCCTAAGCGCCCCTTCATTGCCGGTGGCAACAGCTTGAACCACCGCCGTATTCATTCCTTTTAGGGTGAAAATATTCAAGATACCGGCGATGGAAAGGATATATCTGTAAACACCAAAGGCCTCTTTCGGTATTAGATTGGCAAAAGCAATGGTTAGGGCAAATGTGAGAATCGCGTTTATGCCTTGGCCCAAAGTCGTCCAAAAACCGCCGGAAGCGAAATACTTTAAATCAAGCCCCATAAATTCTGTTCCGTATTGCAACAGGTTATAATATTTTTCTTTTAAATTTGACATTTATTGATTTTCTGATAATATATTAAAAATCGTTTTTTGACAATTTTATAATACGAAAAGGAGTAGCAACGATGCGTATGATTGTTACCGGCGGGGCGGGATTTATCGGATCGCATTTGGTTGACGCGCTTATAGAACGGGGTGATGAAGTTTTAGTTATTGATAATTTTTCAACCGGCAAAAGAGAAAATGTAAATCCGAGAGCGGAAGTATTTCAATCCGACATCAGTCGTTCTATGGGAGTTGGCTATTTTAACTTCAAACCTGCTTTTAGCAGATATCAAAGTGTTGACTTTGTTTTTCATCTTGCGGCTTTGCCGAAAGTTCAATACTCTCTTAGTCATCCCAAAGAAACCAATAACGCCAATATTGATGGCACGCTAAACGTAATTGCACTAGCGATTAAGCTTAATGCCAAGAGGCTCATCTATTCTTCTTCATCCTCGATTTATGGCAATCAGTCCATTTTACCTCTTAAAGAAGACATGCCAGTAGATCCTTTAAGCCCATATGCTTTGCAAAAGTTTGCGGCCGAAAGATACTGCCAAATGCTTTTTAAAAAAACCGTATGCCTTAGATATTTTAACGTTTACGGATCGCGCCAGAGCAGCGGTGATTCATATTCGGCAGTGATTGGAACTTTTCTTAGGAACAGCAAAATGGGTGCCATTTCTACTATTTACGGCGATGGTGAGCAAACCAGGGATTTTACTTGGGTGGGCGATGTTGTGAGAGCTAATATTTTAGCGGCTGAATCAGCTAAAGTTGGTAATGGCGAAATAATAAATATCGGCGGTGGAAAAAACTACAGTGTTAATCAGCTTGCGAAAATGATCGGCGGTTTATACCATTACCAACCGGCACGAAAAGGCGAATCGCGCCACACTCTTGCCGATATTTCCAAAGCCCGCGAACTTCTTTACTGGGAACCAACGGTTGATTTGCCGAAAGGCATCGCCGAACTTAAACGGCTATAAAATGGTATTTAGCTGTTTTTTTATTTTTTTATTTTTTGTTGTTTTTTTCGTTGTTTATTTGTTGTTTATTTCCTATCTAGTTTAGTCTATTTTCTATCATTTCAATAATTTTACAACTAGTAAGCGATCGCATGTAATTTGAATATTTTTTGATATAACAATAAAATGAAAATAATATGCTTAACGTATCCAGATATAATAAACCAAGACTCGGAATTACAAGTCAAAAAGTTATTTTACTTCTTTTGGCGGGTATTTCTTTGGGACTGTCTAACTCTCCCCGTGGGCAATGGCGAATCTTGAAATCTTTAACAAAAGAATGGAGAAAAATTAATCGCCAAGAACTTTATCGCTCTATTAGGAGACTATATGCGTCTAAACTTGTTGACTATCACGAACGCCAAGATGGTTCAATCAGCATGCTTCTCAATGAAAATGGGAAAAAAGCCGCACTACATTATAAACTTGATGAGATTTCCATTAATAAACCGGCAAATTGGGATCATAAATGGCGTATTGTTCTGTTTGATGTTCCGGAAAAGAAAAAGAAATTGCGCGAAGCTTTAAGGGAACGATTAAAACAGCTCGGGTTTATTGAATTTCAGAAAAGCGTTTTTATTCATCCATACGAATGCAAAAACGAAATCGATTTTATTACCGAACTATATAACGGCAGCAGGTTTGTTAGATTTATAGAAGCGACTCATCTTGATAATGAACTTGATATTAAAAACAAATTTAACTTGATATAATATAAACAAATAACAAGCGATCGCCATTTAGTTGCTTATTACTGTTGCGATGTTGACTGATAACTAATGATGACTAATGATAACTACTCTTGATAACTATTTCTAATAACTATTTCCCGGCGCCGGAGAGAAGAATCCGCAATGTTTTTAAAATAATGGATAGGTCTAAAAATACAGAACGGTTTTTTATATAGTATAAATCGTATTGAAGTTTTTCCAGCGTTTCTTTAAGCGATGGGCCGGCATTGGGGTTGTGGAGCTGGGCCCATCCGGCAATTCCCGGTTTAATTAAATGGCGCATTTCATAAAATGGGATTTCTAGAGACAATCGCTCAACAAAATCGGGTTTTTCAGGTCGCGGCCCGATAAAAGACATCTCGCCTTTTAAAATATTCCAGACCTGGGGCAGCTCATCCCAGTGGCTTTTCCTTAAAAATTTTCCGAAAGCGGTTATCGCTTCTTCGGGCGGTTTTTCCATCAGATGTTCTGTTTTTTTGGCGACCGGCACGGAACGGAATTTAACCAGCGTGAATTGTCTATCGCTTCTGCCGACGCGCCGCTGCCGGTAAAAAATCGGCCCCGGGTCAAAAATTTTAATTCCTATGGCCGCAATCGGAAAAATCACAACGGTAACGGCGGCAAGAATAATACCGAGAGATATGTCAAAAACTTTTTTTAACGTTTCATAAAGTCCCCGTTCAACTTCCGAGATATTTTCTAAAAACCAAACCTCTTTTATTACTCCAATTGGAACTCGTTTGGTCAGATTCTCGTAAAATTTATCCAAATCGCTTATGGTAACGCCTTTTTTAAAATATTCAAAAAGAGCGCCGGCCAATTTTTCCCCCTGGCTGAATTTTTTGGCGGAAACAATAAGCGAAAACTTTTTTGCATGCCAAAGATTTTCAAGTTCGGAAAAGTTATCCGGCGCCAAAACGCCGTCAACCCTGAATCCAAGCTGGGGGTTTTTATTTAAAAACTCTTTTAACTCCACTACTTCATTGTTAGAACCAAGGAATACCAAATGAATCCGCAGCGATTCTCTCGCCCAGCGATTGAAATATTGCCGGGAGAATAAAAGCAGCGCCAAAGCCAGGGACATGTGGATAAAAAGATTTATTTTTGGTGTGATTATAAAATAAGGAATAAAGTAGAAAAAAGTGACGGCGATAGCGGCGTTAATGCAGAAAGCTATAATTAGCGTTTTATAAAACGCCTCTTCGTTTCTTAACTTTATTATGTCGTAGAGTCCGGCGGCCCAGAAAATAATTAGCCAAAAAAAGAAAATTATGGTAAAAGGAAGCAGGTGAAGCGGAACAGAATTGTAAAGCGCGGGCAAATCCTGTTCTATAATTGAGTACCGTATAAAAAGAGTTAACCCTAAAGCGGCGTATAATATAAAAACGTCACTTATAACAAGCAAAAATATTTTTAATCGTCTGCGCCACATTATTTATATTTTCCCATAAAAATAGCCCGATGTCTAATATACTGTTAAAACTCGTCAAATTCGGAATTGGTTTTATTTTGTTTATTCCGCTTTATATCGGCGGCTCTTTTTTCTTTCCTTTTATTTTCCCCAAAATCTGGCTCTTTCAGCTGGTAATAGAAATTATTTTATTTTTTTACATAATTCTCGCGATTTCAGACAATCGTTACCGGCCAAAATTAAACTTAGTAACCTATGCCCTGGCCGCGCTAACGATTATTTTAATAATTACCGGTTTTACCGGCGTTGACGCGTATCGCAGTTTCTGGGGCAACACCGAAAGAATGTCCGGTGT
Organism: Parcubacteria group bacterium; assembly: GCA_016186325.1. Classification (NCBI taxonomy): domain Bacteria; species Parcubacteria group bacterium. Next base: position 64,142 of record JACPLW010000006.1, read on the forward strand.
AATCGCCTGGTTTCATTTTTTTGCTTTTGCCATGATTCTTTCCGGCGTTCTTAAATCAGAAAGAGAGTGGAAAAATTATATCGGCATTGCGGTTTCAGTAAGCGTTTTACAATTTTTTTACGTTTCGGCGCAGTATCTTGGGGCGACTTGGGTTTGGATGCCGCATAGCCAAATCGGAACTATCGGCAATGCCGATCTTCTGGGAAGTTACGCGATTTTTTCCGCCTTCTTCGCCCTTTATCTCTGGAGAGGTTTAAATATTGATGTCCGACATCGGGGAATTATTGATGTCGGACATCAATATTTCTGGGCGACGGCTTTTTTTCTCAACATCGGGACGCTTTATTTTGCCGGAAGCCGCGGCGCCATGCTTGGTTTTGGCGCAGGCATGCTTGTTTTTATGCTTTTTAACATTTGGCAGAATAAAAAAAATCTAAAAATCTGGGGAGCGGTTATCGGCGGCTTAATCGTTATTTATGGAGCTGTTTTTATGTTTCGCGATGCTAATTTTGTTAAAAATAATTATCAACTTTCAAGGATTACCCGCGTTTCAATACAGGATACAACGGTGCAGCAGCGGTTTGTTGAATGGAGAATCGCGTGGGATGCTTTCAAAGACCGGCCAATTTTCGGTTTTGGTCCCAACAATTATTTATATCTTCACAATGCTTTTTTGAATCCCCGGGTTTACATCCTGCAGGAAACGAATTTTGACCGCGCTCACAACGCCTATCTTGATTACGCGTCAATGAGCGGTATTTTGGGTCTAGCGGCGTATATGTTTTTAATTGCTGTTTTGTTCATCACATTTTGGAAGAGAAAATTGTGGACTTTTACCGCTTTTGCGGTAGCTTATGCTGTTCAAAGTTTTTTTGTTTTTGACAGCCCAGCCAGCTTCATATCATTATTTTTGGCCATAGGATTTGCAATGTATGAAGCTGGAAATCTCAAATCCCAAATCCCAATTTCCAAACAAATACCAAATACAAAATACCAAATACAAAATACAAATCTCAATTCGCAAACAATTCTTGCCCTTTCTACTCTCTACTTACTACTCACTATTTTCTTAATCTGGCAGGTAAGCGTTAAACCGGCGATTGCCAATTATAAATTTGTCAGCGCTTTTTCCGGTCTTAGAAATAATATTATGACGGCAGACGAGGCTTTTAAACTTTATAAAGAATCGTTAAAATACGAAACTCTAGGCACTACGGAATTTAGAAATCAGTATATAACCTGGCTTCAGGCGAATTTAGGAAAATTTAATCCGGAAAATCGGCTGGAAGTTTTAGATTTTGGCATAAACGAACTTGAAAAAGAAGTAAAAAATCATCCTTTGGTGTTTACTTATCTGAATCTGGGCCAGATGTATTCGCTTAAAGCGAGGGGCATTCAAGATTTTGCGGTGCGACTGGAACTTTTTAATAAAGCGGCCGCGGCTTATGACAAGGCCTTGGAACTTTCCCCCAAAAGATTGGAAGTTTATATTTCTTATCTGCAATTGTCTTTTGACATGAAAAAATATGAACAGGGGATAGAAATAATGAAGCGAGCCGCCGAGGTTGTTCCTAATTATCCCTTAAGCCATTGGTATTTGGGCCTGGCCTATATCGCTAGCGGTGTTCATGACAAAGAAGCAACCGTTTCTATAAACAAAGCGTTAAGTTTGTGGTACGGCGATAATGTTTCTTTGGAAAACGGCCGGCTAAAATATGATTTGGATAAATTTTTTAAGATTCGTCGCGCTTTCGCTCAAAAACAAGAAATTTTGGGCGCGGTCAATCCCTATATCCGATTTAAAATGTGGCCGGAACTTTTACTGTTGTATTTGTCAATTGAAGCGGGCGACCCTAATGATATAGAAATTCACAAATCCCTGGCGCTGGTTTATCAAAATCTCGGATTAAACGATAAATTGCAGGAAGAATTAAAAATTATAGAACAACTTTCATCTAAAAAATAAAAATTGTGTAATAGTTTTAATTTTATTATAATTTAAGCAATCTATCATTAATTTTAGTAAATAAAATGAAAAAATCACTCATTATCTCATTGGTGGCATTTTTTATTTTAATAATTGGATTATTTTTTACAAATCCAACTTTTGCGCAAACCGCTCAAAAAGATGTCCAGGCCCTAATCCAACAGCTTCAGGAACAAATCAAGGCTCTGCAAGAGCGGGTAAAAAATCTTCAGGCCGAAGTTTTATCAACCAAAACCGAGCTTGAAGCGGTTAAAACCGAGCTTAGATTTACAAAAGCACTAAGCCGCGGAGCGACTGGAGACGAAGTAAAACAGTTGCAAGAATTTTTAAAACAATTTCCAGATGTTTATCCCCAAGGTTTAGTCTCGGGTTATTTCGGGCCGTTAACCGAAGCCGCGGTCAGAAAGTTTCAGGAAAAACAGGGTATAGAATCCGTTGGCGTAGTCGGTCCCAAAACTTTATCTAAATTGAACGAGCTTGTTACCGAAGGAGCCGGGGCTTCCGGCGTTGTTCCGCCGGGACTTCTAACCGCTCCAGGAATTCAGAAGAAGATTGAAACCGCAACTACAACACCGATAACACCGATTATTACTGTGCCTTTTGCGCCTACTCCAGTTCAACCTGTAACCACGGCTCCAACAGGAGTATGTCTGATAAAAGATAATTATATGGATATTCCTCGTTTTGATATCGCTGACTTTGGCAATGGATTTGCCAAGTACGCTGTCAGCGGCGTTAATACAGTTACCGGACTTAAAACTGCTTGCACTAAAACAATCTATGATTATCTTCTTCAAAATTACTGTAAAACAAACTCTAATCCCGTGCAGCGATTGGTTATGACCTACAATTACCAAGGCATAGGAGAATCCCAAAACCTTAGTTGCGGCGCCCTAGGATGCGACTTTATCAGTTGTTCATCTGTTGCTTCTTTGGCTCCGATTGCATTTCCAACGACGGCGACAACAACTACTCAAACTGCTACCGTAACTACCACTCCAACGACTACTACGACGGCAACAACGACAACTGCGACAGCCGGTACTACTACGCTAGTTATATCAAACATTCAGGTTTCCAATATTACGGAAAAATCGGCTACTATTACTTGGACTACAAGTAAATCTGTTACTTCGATAGATATTTATTTTGGTATGACGACTTCTTATGGCAGCTCTTATCCAAAAAGCGCGTCCGGAACTTCGCACACTTACAATTTGGGGAAAGAATATAACATATACACGGAATTACTCCCGGCAACTACTTATTATTTCCAGGTTATCTCAACGGATAGCGGCGGGAATATTGCAAAAAGCAGCGGACAATCTTTCATTACACTAGGAACGGTTTCCAGTGGTACTGGTAATAGCGGTTTAGCCGCCACAAGATTATTTCCCGGCCAGTACGATAATACTAAATATAATGTAACGGTGACCGATCCGGATGGCATTGGCTCGTTTTTAATAAGTTGCGCTGGAATTTGCAGTAATTACGGTCAGAGCACCTTTGTTGGCGGCGATCCGAAGAACGGTACCCCGCCATGTCCTACATCAGTACCAAGCGGTACAGTCACGCTTAGTCCTTCAGATTTCCCAGTACAAGGATGGATAATTGACTGCGCGAATGCAAGTACTAAATATACTGTTCAGGCCTCAATGCCGCCTCTTCCGGTTTCCCAATCTATGACTCTTCTCTCACCGAATGGCGGGGAAACATGGACAACCGGCCAAACTTATACTGTTCAATGGCAATCAACCGGATATAGCGGCAATGTGAACATTTATCTGCGCAGTCCGGGCGGGTCCAGAGATTTAACCATCGCTTACAATATTTCTAACTCGGGAAGTTATCAATGGACGGTTCCCGCATCTATAACGCCGGCAAGCGATTATACCGTTGAAATTGATGTTTATTCCTGCCTTACCGGCGGCGCGACATCATGCAGTTTTACGATGGGCGTCAATCAAGACGTGTCCAATGCGCAATTTACCGTTGCGGCGCCAATAACTTCAGCCACGCCTGTCGATTTAAAAATCAATAATTCTGATAATCCCGCGGCAGTACCTTACAATTCGATTATTACGGCTTCCTGGACTTCTTCGGCAACAAGTTATTGTCTAGCGTATGGAATGAATATTCCGGTGGTTGGCGGCGGCTTATGGGGAAGCAGCCCCTATTGGAAATTTGAGCCGTCGGGAAGTTTACAGTTGTATGCGTCATGGTCAGGGGTTAGTTTTCACAGCCCCATTCAAGCCAGCATGGAGTGTTACAGCAATTCAGGTGCAACAAATATTGGATCAGATACCGTGTCTATCCCCACTACTGCAACTTCAACCTCTTCTTTAGATTCTCGTGCAAAAAATCTCGCTGCCATCTTGCAGCTTATCGGTTCTTTGGGTGAGACGTTGGAAAAACTCTCGCAACTTCTGAAATAATCCCCCACCCTTAAAGCATAGATTATGTTTTATGTTTACATCTTGAAATCTAAAAAGGATGATAGTATCTATATTGGATTTGCCCCTGATTTAAGAAAGAGATTTATAAAACATAATCAGGGCTTGGTCCAATCTACTAAAAACATAAGACCGCTTGAACTTATTTATTATGAAGCATACAAATCTAAAAAAGACGCCCTAATGAGAGAAGAAAGGTTAAAACAATTTAAAAAGGGATACGCTTCGCTTAAAGGTCGGATTAGAAACTCTTTAATGCTTTAAGGGTGGGGGATGAAATTTCAATTTGTTTTTGGATTGATTTTATTGATGCTGGTTCTCATCGGTATTTTTGTCGGCTTGCCGTATCTTTTGGGGATTATAAAGTCCAATCAGTTTTTTAATTTTTCCTTTCCGAAATATATACCAGCGCCGATATCGCCGACGCCCGCTCCTGCTCCTGCCCCTGCTCCCGTTTCCACTTCTATTCCGGGAATCAGTATGAGCGTTTATCGTTATGGCGGAGGACAAATCGATCTGAAAGCGTCTTATTTTTCCGGCGCTCCGGTAAATATTACCGGCTGGAAAATTAAAAGCGAAAAAAAGGGAGAAACAATTATCGGAAAAGGCTATGCTTTGCCGCAATTTGATGCCGCGGTCTCCGACATTTTGCTGTCAAGCGGTGAGTCGGCGAAAATAATTGCCGGCAATGGGCCTTTGGCTGGAAATTTTCGGATTAACAATTGTTTCGGCTGGTTCGGCAGTGTTTACAATATTGATTATTCTATGAATTATTGTCCCGGGGTTAAACTCGGCGACTTAGCCGGTCTTGACAGCGCCTGTCAGGACTTAATATTAAAAACCGCTTCCTGCCGCATTCCGAGCGAAGATATTTTAAATCGGCAATCAAACCAATGCCGCGTTTGGGTGGAGAAGAATCTAAATTACAACACTTGCGTTAGCAGTCGCCGCCAGGACTCCGATTTTTTTAAGGGCTGGCAAATTTACACCGGAAATAATAATCCGATTTTTGATTCGCTTCATGATAAAATCGGATTATATGACAAGTCGGGAATTTTAATTGACAGCTACGAGTATTAAGAGTACAATCTGTGTTATTGGGTCGAAAATTATAATTTATTAAGGATTAGACATATTATGTTTAATAGAGATGATAACGGCGGCGCCAGAAATTATGGCGGACCTCGCAATGACTATACCGGCGAGTGGGAATGCAGCGAATGCCACGCCAAAACTCCGCACAGCCTACCATTTAAGCCAACCGGCGATAGGAAAGTATTTTGCAAGACCTGCTATCGAGCAAATAAGCCGGATTTTAGAAGGTAAATGACTGTATAAAATATCCCCGCAGCTGCGGGGGTATTTTATTTATTAGCTAGGTGTGTATAACTCAGTATAGACAAAAATTTTTTTTGCTTTAATATTAATAATATAATTTATTAAAAACTAATAAAAATTAATGTCTAAAAAATATTTTGTCATTCTCGGGCTTTTTTTAGTCGCGGGATTTTTGTTTTTAAATACAGCTTCAGTTAATGCCGAAACCTGGACCTGGGATGGCGGAGGCGACAAGCAAACTTGGACCGATTCAAAAAATTGGGGACTAAGCGTCGACGCTGGCGCCAATCAATATCCGGGCGCTACTTCAACTCCCGATGTGGTAATTATTGCGAATACTCCGGGCCTTATGGTTTATGCTACTACGACTTTAAATTATGGCGTCAACACTTTGAGACTTGGCGCAGCCAATATTGGTTGGACTCTTGTGGTTGGGAATGCCAATTTTGGCGCTTCAAGCACGGTGTCGGTTATTGGAACCAGCACACTGAAACTTGCAACTAGCACTTATGGCGCCGGTACTCTTAACTTAGGGCAGACGGGTGCTGGCGCTCCTTTGGAGTTGCCAGCTACTGCTACATTTACCGCGGCAACGGGCACCGTAGCTTACATTGGCGGTGGTACGGCTGATATCATAGTTGCCACCACGACTTTTTATAATCTGAAACTTACTCCTACTTCCACAGCCGCAATCCGCACTTATAAATTTGGCGTTTATGCCGCCACAGCGGCCCCGCAGGCGGCTACCACAACCGTATCCAATGTTTTTACTGCCAGCGCCGCGTCTAAAGCGGATTTTCTTGGAATAACCGACCTTTTGTTATCTGGTTCGGGCACGGTCTTTTCAAAAGCCAACGGCGATTTTATACAGAGTTCTAAAGTCGTTTATTCGTCCGCATCAGCCACCAATGTTGCTACCGGCACTTATGCAAACCTTAGTATTACCGGTGCGGCGACTAAAACTCTACTTGGCAATACCACTGCTACCAGCACCGTAACCGTCGCCTCCGGCGCCACACTTGATTTAAGCACATTTACTTTTACCGCGACCGGCGCCACTTGGACTAACAGCGGCAACGTCTCTTATTCTGGGACTACAGGAGTTGTTCTTGCCGGCGTCGGCGTTCTTTCCGACTCTGCCGGCGGCTCGGCGGTAACCACTTTTGGTAATTTTGACAGCTATCCGGTTATCCACGTTCAGATTACCGATACCGCCCTGAACTTTGAAGCCGCTACTGCTGAAACCATAACAGTCACGGTTACCGGCACAAGCGGCATTACCGATTCGGAAACCGTTACCCTTACCGAAACAACTGTTTCTTCCGGAATTTTCCGCGGTAGTTTGACAGTAAGTCTTTCCGGCTCTGATGTAGCCGACAAGCTTGATTATCAAGGTAATGGCACCGTGACCTACACTTGGACCGACTCGCAGGACTCTAATGACACTGAAACTGCTTCTGCCACATTTACCGGCACAAGTCCTGGCGGTGGCGGAGGCGGCGGGGCTTCTTATGCCGTAACTCCGGCAGTTCCGGCAACACCAGCTACTCCGGCCGAACCGACCGTAACTCCGGCTGTTCCCGCGACTCCGGCCACGCCTGCAGTTCCAACTCTTGACTCCGTTCAATCAAAAGTGGTTTCGGTTGTCGCCAGAATTGCCGCCCTTCCCGCTAAACCATCGGCGGATGACTTAACTTCAATCCAAGCCGAAATTGCCATGATTCTTGTTGAACTTCAAGCAATTCAGGCGGCAAACCCGGTTCCCCAAGGTGTTGCTCTCGGGTTCAATTTTGTAAGGCCATTGGCTTTAGGATTGCGACACGCGGATGTTACCAATCTTCAAGAAGCTCTTAAGACTGATGCATCGGTGTATCCCGAGGGACTTGTTACCGGATATTTCGGTCCTGCTACTTTGAGAGCCGTTCAGAAATTCCAGGAAAAGTATGGTATTGCCACTTCCGGCGATTCTGGTTATGGCAATGTCGGACCGAAAACTCGAACTAAGCTTAATGAATTATTCAAGTGACATTGTGACACGTGACAAGAAACCCCTCCCCGCAATTGCGGGGAGGGGTTTTGTTATAGCGGCTTGCTAAATACTGTTATATTAATGTAAAATAGGCAAAATTAGTTTTTTAAAAATTACAGGGAGAAAAGGACCCATGGCCAAAGACCTGAAGATAGGAATTATCGGGGTGGGAATTTTAGGTAGCGCGGTCAAATCGTATTTTGAAGACGGGGGCTACGAAGTTTTTTGCTATGACAAATTCAATGGCATTGGTTCCATTGAGGAAGTGAATAAAGCTGATATTATTTTTATCTGTGTTCCTACGCCTCGCAAAGCCGATAATTCCTGTGACATTTCCATTGTTAATGAAGTTATTGGTTATATAACAGGTAGAAGTAAGATTGTGGTTATTAAATCAACTGTACCGCCATTTACATCCAATAACCTACAAGCTAAGTATTTTCAGCATCGGCTGTTGTTTAATCCCGAGTTTCTAACCGAAAAACGGGCTCACGATGATTTTCGGTCGCCGAAAATTCAGCTTGTCGGCTACACAGAACAAAGTAAACCATTTGCGTCCTTTGTTTTGGGAATCCTTCCTGCTGCCGGTTTTAGCAAAATAATGCCGGCGGCAGCCGCTGAAATGTTTAAATATGTAAGAAACTGCCAGTTAGCGACAAAAAATGCTTTCTTTAACCAAATTTACGATCTCTGTCAGAGAACCGGCATTGATTACAGCCTTATAAAAGAAGTTGCTGAAAATGACCCTTGGATAGGGCGCGAACACCTTGACCCTGTTATGGACAGCTATCGCGGATTTAACGGCAAGTGTTTGCCTAAAGACACAGAAGCATTTCTTAAATGGGCGGAAGGCAATGGCATTGACTTGAGTGTTTTAAGGCAGGCGGTAGAATTCAACTCTATGCTTCTGGCCTCCCAAAAAATAAAGAAAGACAGCTAATCCCGCATTGCGGGATTTTATTTCTTATGATAAACTATCATTAATTAATTTATAACTTACAATTATATGGATGAACAAACAAATAGATTTTTAATACCGGGCGCCATTGTTTTAGCTGCTATTGTTATTGCCATTGCCGTTATTTATTCGATAAATGGGCCGTCTGCCGGAAATAAAAAAGGCAATTCTGAAATCGCGGCTCTGGGAACTTTGCCGGAAGTTTCTTTAACCGATTTTATTTTGGGAGACAAAAATGCTCCAGTTACTATGATTGAGTATGGCGATTTTCAGTGCCCATTTTGCGGTAGGTTTTTTAAAGAAACAGAGTCAACTTTAAGGGAAAAATACATAAAAACCGGCAAAATAAAATTTATTTATCGGGATTTTGCTTTTTTAGGGCCGGAATCTACTTGGGCGGCTAACGCGGCGCGGTGTGCCGGCGAGCAGGGAAAATTCTGGGAGTATCATGATTATCTTTACAGCAATCAAAGAGGCGAAAACCAGGGCGCGTTCAGTAAAGATAATTTAAAAGGTTTTGCCAAGGTTGTAGGATTAGACAGCGCAAAATTCAATTCTTGTCTTGACTCGGATAAATATAACGATGCTGTTAGCAAAGAAACGAAAGCCGGAGGCGAAGCTGGAGTCACCGGCACGCCGGCTAGTTTTATAAACGGAGTGCTTTATGCCGGCGCTCTTCCAACAGCAAATTTCACGCAAATTATTGACGCCGAATTAACTAAGTTAGGTAAGTAGTTTGATTTATGTATGATTTAATTATCGTCGGCGGCGGTCCGGCCGGAGCGGCGGCCGCCGTTTACGCCGGCCGAAAAAAGTTAAAAACTTTACTAATTACAAATGACTGGGGTGGACAATCGGTCGTTTCTTCAGGCATTGAAAACTGGATCGGGATTAAAAGTATAAGCGGCTTTGACTTGGCTAAATCTTTTGAAGACCACGTTCGGGCTCAAGAGGGAGTTGAAATTGTTTCTCCCGATAAAGTTTCGGGAGTTTCTCCGAGCGAATTAAATTATACGGTGAAAACCGAAAAAGGAAACGAGTATCAAACCAGAACTTTAATCGTTACTTCCGGCGGCCGGCGGCGGCGATTGGGTATTCCGGGCGAAGATAAATTTGACGGGCGGGGAGTGGCCTATTGCTCCACTTGTGATGCCCCGATTTTTAAAGACAAGGATGTAGCCGTGGTCGGCGGCGGCAACGCCGGTCTAGAAGCGGTAATTGATCTTTTTCCTTACGCGGCGAAAATTTATATAATTAATAGAGGCCCAAATCTCTCCGGTGATCCCTTAACCCAGGAAGAAGTTAAAAAATCGCCCAAAGTTACCATTATAAGCAATGCCGAAACGCAAGAAATTTTGGGGGACCAATTTGTTTCCGGTATAAAATATTTGGATAAACAGGATAATCAAGTAAAAGAACTTGCTCTCCAAGGCGTTTTTGTTGAAATTGGTTCGGTGCCCAATTCGGAATTTATGAAGGGATTGGTGGAAATGAACAATGGCGGCGAAATAATAGTTGACCACAAAACTGGCGCGACGAACAGGCCAGGAATTTTTGCCGCCGGAGATGTTACCGACGAAATTTACAAACAGAACAATATTTCGGCGGGAGATGGCGTTGCCGCTGCCTTGTCAGCTTACAATTATTTATTTAAAATTAAAAAACAAAGTCCCGCCAAAGAAAATCTTTAGATTTTCTTTGGCGAGGCTCGCCCGCTTATGAATAAAAAAACACGCATTGCAATTAACGGTTTTGGCAGAATTGGACGAATTTTTTTCCGTTATGCTTTTGGCAATCCGGAACTGGAATTTGTGGCGATTAACGACCTCGGCGCGCCAGAAAACATGGCCTATCTATTAAAATATGACACGGTTTACGGGCAGTATGAAAAATCAGTTGAAGCAAAAAACGGAAATCTGGTAGTTGACGGCAAAGAAATTAAAATTCTTCAGGAAAAAGAGCCGGGTAAACTGCCCTGGAAAGATTTGGGAATTGATATTGTTGTTGAATCAACCGGCGTTTTTGAATCAAGAGATCTCGCGGCGCCTCATTTGGATGCCGGCGCCAAGAGGGTGATAATTACCGCGCCGGCAAAAGATGAAATTACTCCAACCTCAACGCCAAATGTCGGCGAGGAATTTTTAAAACTGGACAAAATCACTTCTAACGCGTCCTGCACCACCAATGCGGCAACTCCGGTAATGGCGGTGATGTCGGCTAATCCCGGCGTTAAAAAAGCCGTTTTAAATACAGTTCATGCCTACACTGCTTCCCAAGGTTTGGTTGACGGTCCTGATAAAAAAGACGATTTCAGAAGAGCCCGAGCCGCGGGGCAGAATATAGTTCCTTCAACCACCGGCGCAGCTCTTGCTGCAACCCGCGCCTTGCCATCGCTTGCCGGAAAGTTTGACGGCATATCTTTAAGGGTGCCGGTTGTTTGCGGTTCTATAGCAGATTTTACTTTTATCTCGGCTCGTCCGACATCGGTTGAAGAAATAAATGATATTTTCAGAAAAGCGGCGGGTGAAAAACAATGGCAGGGGATTTTGACGGTTACAGAAGAGCCGCTGGTTTCAAGTGATATTATCCGCAACCCCCACGGCTCCGTCGTTGATTTAATGATGACGCGGGTTACTGATGGCGACCTCGTAAAAGTTCTGGCCTGGTATGATAATGAGTGGGGCTACTCAGCGACTTTATTAAAACATGTTCTAGCCGTTAGCAGCCTCTTATGAATTTAAAAATCAAAATAACTATCGCAATTCTAGTTGTCGTGGCGCTTGTTGCCGCAGGTTTTTATTTAGGATACCAAAAATACCTTTTTCCGCTGACGAAACAAGCTCCAGAAACAGTAATGGAAAAACCGGCCGAAACCGTTAAACCGGAACCCGAAAAGTCGCCGGCGCCAACACCTTCTCCCCCTTCTCTAACATCAGTTATGCCGGGATATAAACTTTATAAGAATGCAGATTTTGGATTTGAAATCCAATATCCGGTTTCTTGGATGGTTATTGAAGAAGTTAACGAAAATGTCAGAGGCGAGATGGTTAAAGAATTTTACTTTAAAAAACCTACAAGCGATCTTCGTTTCGCTATTTTGCCTAGAGATGGTTTAAGCTATGGCTTGCCAAGTGACAGTACGACAGAGAATATTAATATTAGCGGATTTCTGGGGGTTCAAACAAAATACATTACGGCTGACGGACGCCGCCTTTTATTGGTTCATCCGCAAGTAAATACATTTAATTGGGATAAGGAAATCGGCCGTTTAGATATTATGTCAAGCGCTCTAGATCCGGTTGGTGATTTCGTGATTTTTAATAAAATGCTAAGTAGTTTTAAATTTTCTCGTTAATTTAAATCTCAAAATATTTAAATTATGATTTACATCGGCGCTGACCATAGGGGATACGACTTAAAAGAAACCCTAAAAACTTACTTAAAAGAGCTGAATTTTAATTTTGAGGACTTGGGCGCCCTGGAGTTAGTCCCCGATGACGACTATCCGGATTACGCGGTTTTAGTCGCCAAAAAAGTGGCCGAAGACCCGGAAAATAATCGCGGTATTTTGATTTGCGGCTCCGGCGTTGGAGTTGATATTGTCGCTAATAAAATAAAAAAAGTGCGCTCGGCACTTTTATTTAACGTTGAACAGGCGCGAATGAGCCGCAACGACGATAATGCCAATGTTTTGTCGTTTTCCTCGGATTTTACCGATGAAAATTCCGCAAAAGAAATTCTGAAAATATGGCTGGAAACCCCTTTTTCGCGCTTGGAGCGCCACGCAAGAAGAGTCGAAAAAATAAAGGGAATTGAATAGGTTAAGAAATACAAAATTCTAATCCCTTCACCGCCGCCAGTAGTTTTGAAAATGAGCGTCAAAATTCCCTTATTTTGTGCTACATTTCAAAACTGAAAAGTGATAAAATGAGCGAACCCTCTTTGGCTCGACGTAGCTTTAGCGAAGTCGGTGAAGGGATTCGAACTAAACAAGAAAGATTTACATTTTTATAATAATATTTTAACATAAAATAAATATATGAAAAATCCTGAGCAAGCCCCCAATTCTCGTTCAAAGTTAGAACAAAAAGAAGGAAGATTTCATGGGGGAATAAAATTTCGATCGGAGCAACTCGGAGTGGATACTGCGGTTCCGGAAGGAAGACGTTTGCTTACCAGTCTAGTATTTGATACGGATGGAACGCCAAAAATTAAAAAAGGACTCTATGACAGTTCAAAAATACCGGAGAAGATAGACCCTGCTGATTTTGATTACGATGATAATGCAATGGCAGAATACTACGATTCAAACCCTGAAATTTCTATCATTGATATTGATCCGACTAAGGCCGATGAGTTACTTGCACAACGACAGCGGGAGCTAGAACAAAGTCTTAGGGGGATTGAGGATGAAGAGCAAGAGATCGAAGATGAAATGGAAGCAGAAAAAATCGAGATGGCTCGTAGTCCAATTGAGCATGATCTCGAACAAGTAAGAGCATTTAGAGCAAAATTAAAAAAATAGATATGAAAAATCCTAAATCTACCAAAAAACATTCTGATATTTCACCAGAAAGGTTGGCGGAACTTCGTCGTGTCACTCTGATAACCGCCACAGGCGCATCAACTCGTCTTGCGGACTCAAAGCTGTCTGATAAAGAAGTGGAGAGGGTGATTAATACTGTTTTTGGGCAAAAATAGGAATATCAAAACAGGTAGGATTTTCTTTGTATATTCGTCGCAGTTTGCATATAATCTTATCCATATTCCTTATATTAAGCCGCTTTATCGGTTCTAACATCGGGACATCGTCTCCGCAGACAACATTTTGTTTCTTGACTTTTTTATTGATATAGTATACACTTAAAATTGTAAGTATTCTCAAATAAGTTGCGATTCCTACGCTTTGATTAGTGTATGGCGAACTTAGAGAGAGGTCGTCTTACGCTAATAAAATAAATTTCCCCCTACGGGGGATCACCCAAAGGGTGAAAAAACAAAAATGGCTAAAAAGTTATATGTTGGCAATTTGTCATATGATATGACAGAAGATTCCTTGAGAGATACTTTTTCTCAAGCCGGAACCGTGGACTCGGCTATTATCATAAAAGATAAAATGTCCGGAAGATCCAAAGGCTTTGGCTTTGTAGAAATGTCTACCGACGAAGAAGCTCAAAAGGCAATTGAAATGTTGAATGGCAAAGAGCTAGATGGCCGAGCGCTCACAGTTAATGAAGCGCGGCCGATGGAAGAAAGACCCAGACGAGAAGCAAGATACTAAGTTAAGTAGCAAACCCGTCCCGCTTAGCGGGACGGGTTTGTTTTTTGTCGCGCGAAAATTTGATTTTTGAAATTAGATATTTTATAATATTTAATAAATATGGATGATAAATCATCGGTTTATTTGATTGTTTTTCTTGGCTTAATAACGGCCGGCTATTTTTTTATTGCCAAAATAACAGAGGATAAAACAGAAAAAACTCCAATCGGCTATGAGTTTGACCAGTCTGAAACCGATCAGTCGGGAGCCGATTTTACCGTTGGCGGGAAACCCCCCGTTATTGAACCGAGAATTTTATCTCCCTACGAGAGATCTCCCGAAGGGGGAGAAGCGCCTAAAACACCGGAGAAAAAAATCGCCGACTGGGTTCTTGAAGTTCCTTATGTCAACGAGGCGCCTCACGGTATTTTTACCGGTCCGTGGAAAAATGCTTGCGAGGAAGCAAGCATATCAATGGTTGAAGGATACTATTTGGGAAAAAAGACGGTGGGATTAAAAGAGGCGGAAGAATTTATGATGATGCTTTTTGAAAAACAAGATCTTTTACACGGTTCAAACAGTAATTCAGACGCGGCGAGAACAGCTGAAATGATAAATAAGTTTTCTTCTTACGGCGCGTTAATTAAGGAAAATCCGACTATTGAAGAAATAAAATCGGAAATTAATCAAGGCCGGCCGGTGCTTACTCCAAATTACGGATTCGGTCTTAAAAACCTGAACATTCCTTTTTTACTGTCCGGCTCATCTTATCATATGGTTGTCGTTATCGGTTATAACGATGAGACAAGAGAATTTATCACAAATGATTCCGGCGACGGTAAAACTGGCGCCAGCTATCGCTACGGTTATGATTTATTTATGAATACGGTCAGAGATTACGATTATTCTACTAATACAGTCACAGGTCCTTCTCGGGCGATTTTTACTTTCCGTAAAGCGGCCTTATAATATAATCAAAATGATTGGGTTTTTAGAAATTAAAAATGATGCGGAATACAATCTGCTTTCAACTTCGGAAAACGCACCGTTTGCTCAAGCGTGGTTTTTTGGCAAGTGGCAGGAAATAACGGGAAGAAGGGTTCGGAGATTTGAAATAAAAGAAGGTGAGGAAACTATCGGATTTTTTCAAGTTATAAAATATGAATTACCATTTTCAAAAAACCTTTTATATATTCCTCATGGTCCCGTTTTGAAAAATACGGATTTGAATAATGAATTTTTAGAAGAATTTAGGAAAAAATTGGTTGAAATCGGAAAAGAAGAAAACGCTGTTTTTGTGAGATTTGATTTTTTTTCGCCTCGCCCGAATCTGCCGGCTGGTGGAGAAGGCAGGTCCGAATTATCAAAATATTTTAAAAAAGTTCCTTCCTACGGATATCAATCTTCATATTTTCAGCCGAAATACGAATGGATAATCAATCTCACCAAATCAGAAGACGAATTATTAAGCGCAATGCATCCAAAAACCCGATATAACATTGGCCTTGCGGAAAGAAGGGATGTAAAAATTGAGATTATCGGAGGAAATTTTGAGCGGCATTTTAATGATTTTTATAGACTTCTTGAACAGACTGCCAAACGCGACAGTTTCGGATTGCATCCGAAAATTTACTATCGAAATATTTTTGAAACTCTCAATTCAGGAAATGCTTTTTTGGCGGTTGCAAGATATGATAACAACATTCTGCTTATTAATTTAGTTTTGCTTTACGGAAATACTGCTTATTTTGTTTTTGGCGGATCAAGCGACGAACATAAAAATTTGATGGCGCCTCATTTGGCTCACTGGGAATCAATAAAAGAAGCGAAAATACGTGGGATGAAGTTTTATAATTTAGGCGGAGTGCAGGCAAATACCGGAGGTTACGAAAACTATGAAGGTATCTCAGTTTTTAAAAAAAGATTCGGAGGAGAACTTTTGGAACATTCCGATTCCTATGATATCGTCTTAAAATCTGTTTGGTATTATTTATATAATTTAAGAAAGAGATATTGGTAATATTAAAAATTTTAATATTTGTTCTCTAAGCGGGTTATGAGCCCGAGCGGGCACGGTTTCGCCGCAGGCGAAGAGCGAGGGCGAATCCCTGAGCGAGCACGCTGGGCGAGCGAGGAAAGCGAGAGAATAAATATAAAATTTAAAGTTATGAGTTTTAAATCAAAAATAAAAAGATTAATACCGGAGCAATTAATTTCTATTTATCACTTAACTTTGGCGGCTTTGGCCGGTTTTTATTATGGCTGGCCGTCAAAAAAAATGATTATTATTGGCATTACCGGCACGAAGGGCAAGACCTCTTCGGCAAATTTTATTTGGTCGGTTCTTACGGCAGCAGGAAATAAAACAGGGCTTATAGGCACGGCCAATATCAGAATCGGTGAAAAAGAATTTTTAAATAAATATCACATGACAATGCCCGGAAGGTTCATTTTACAGGGACTATTGAAGCAAATGGCAAATAGTGGTTGTAAATATTGCATTGTTGAAACCACTTCTGAAGGTATCAAACAATGGCGCCATTTTGGGATTTTTTATGATGTCGCAATTTTTACCAATTTAACACCGGAACATTTGCAGGCGCACGGCGGCAGTTTTGAAAAATATAAGGAAGCCAAGGGAAGGATGTTTGAAGTGCTTAGAAAGAATGGCCGAAAAGTTATTGACCCCGACGGTACCGTCGGGGTTGACGGGAGAGAAATCAAAAAAACAATCATCGTGAATTACGATGATTTGCATAAAGAATTTTTCTTAAACTTTCCGGCTGATAGAAAAATAACCATCGGGACGATTGGAGGTGCCGATTTTCAAGCCGATAAAATAAGAAATACCAAAGACGGCCTGGAGTTTTTTGTCGGTTCAACATCATACGAATTAAATATTCTCGGAAAATTCAATGTCTATAACGCGCTTGCCGCAGTTGCCGTTGGTTCGGTTTTTGGCGCTTCCAACGAACAAATCCAAACGGGTTTGAAAAACTTAAAAAATATTCCCGGCAGAATGGAAAAAATTGACGAAGGACAGGGGTTTTTGGTTTTTGTTGATTATGCTCATGAAAAAGAAGGGATGAACGCGGTTTTAGAAACAGCCGGCGAAATGGCAACAGAATCAGTAGGGAAGGTAATCGTTCTTTTGGGAGCCGAGGGTGGGGGCAGAGACAAGGCCAAAAGGCCGGTTTTAGGAGAAATTGCCGCAAAAAAAGCTGATTTTGTAATTATCAGTAATGTTGATCCATATGAAGATGATCCGAAAGAAATTTGTGAAGATATTGCTGTCGCGGCGGAAAAATTCGGGAAAAATCGCGACAAAGATTTGTTTATAATAGAAGATAGACGCGAAGGGATTAGAAAAGCACTTTCCTTAGCCGGCCAAAACGATGTAGTATTAATAACGGGAAAGGGTTCGGAACAATCAATCGTCATCGGCGGCAAGCGTTATCCTTGGGACGATAGGGTTGTTGTTAGAAAAATATTGAGGAAAGAAATATAAAAAATGTTATGGGGTATAAGAAAAGATAAAGGCCGTTTGGCGGTATGCACCAAACGGCCGGCCGGACACTGGGAGGACGAATTACACAACGATGGCGATAACAACGATGGCGATGATCAACAAGATGCCAGCAAATAATACAAAGCACCGTGGATTGCCATCATAGTCGCCCCATTCGGCCTCATTGAAATAAACTTCTATTTCTCTCTTTTTCATTGCGAATCCTCTCTTTCTAGGGCTAGGGTTTCGGCTATGGTTAAATAGTAACAATCCTACATTAGTTTGTCAATAGCCGAAAAAATGGCTTAAAATAAGGATAAATAACGTGCATTAATTTTATGAACACAAGTCAAATCATTCCAGCATTAATAGTGTCTGATAAAGACATCTATAATGATTTTCAAGAACTAAAAGATAAGTTTGAACGGCTTAGACCGTTTTTGGCTGAATTTGATAACTGGATTCAGATTGATGTGACCGACGGCGAGTTTGTCACCAGCAAAACCAATATAAGTTTTGAAGAACTGGCTTATTTTACAAAACTAGTTAACGTTGAATTTCACTTGATGATAATAAGGTTGCAACAGTCCATTGATAAGTGGATTGAATTAGGTCCAAAAAGAATCATATTTCATATTGAGGCCTGTGAATCCGAGGAAATTAACAGTATTATTAAAAAATGCAAGCAAGCGCAAATTGAAGTTGGGCTGGCTTTAAATCCGGAGACGCCGTCTTCAAATATAAAACCATGGCTAGAGGAAATTGACTCGGTTATGTTTATGGGCGTTCATCCCGGGCGCGGTGGCCAACCATTTATTTCGGATACAGCGACAAAAATTGGATTATTGCGTTATAATCATCCTAATATTAAAATTGAAGTGGATGGCGGAGTAAGAGTTGAAAATATTAAGCAATTAAAAGAAG
Source organism: Parcubacteria group bacterium (assembly GCA_016186325.1). Taxonomy (NCBI): domain Bacteria; species Parcubacteria group bacterium. The sequence goes on from JACPLW010000006.1 coordinate 82,599, forward strand.
CGGGAGCGGATATCTTTATCGTTGGTTCCGGCCTTCTTGTAGCACCAGACGTCGGCCAAGCAATAAAAGATTTAAAATCGGCTCTCAAAGATTAGAAATTAGAGATTTGTGTTTAATGTCCCACTACATTCACGACGAAAAAGTAAAACAGCTTGAGGAACTGGCGAATAAAATTCGTCAAAGTTTGATTGAAGAACTGGTTGAAGCAAAATCCGGACACACGGCCGGCCCTCTTGATATGGCCGATATTTTTACCGCTTTATATTTTCACGTTTTAAATCACGACCCTAAAAATCCCAGCTGGCCCGATCGCGACCGGCTGATTCTTTCAAATGGCCACATTTGTCCGATTCGCTACGCGGCGATGGCGCACGCCGGTTATTTTTCTCTTGAGGAATTAAAAACCTTAAGAAAATTTGGCACACGGCTTCAAGGGCATCCGGAAAGAGAAAGATTACCGGGCGTTGAAACAACTTCCGGTCCTTTGGGTTCCGGTTTAGGGCAAGCGGCCGGAATTGCTTTCGGCGCGAGAATGGACGGGAAAAAATTCCGCGTTTATTGCGCTATGTCAGATGCCGAACATCAAGCCGGAAATTTGTGGGAGTCGGCAATGTTTGCCGGAAACAACAAACTAAGCAATTTAACCGGCATTATTGATCGCAATAATATACAGATAAACGGTATGACCGAAAATGTGATGCCGCTTGAGCCGCTTCGTGCCAAGTATGAGGCCTTTAATTGGCATGTTCTTGAAGTTGATGGCCACAATATTGAGGAATTTGTTGACGCGGTTGAAGAAGCAAAGGCTATTTATGAAAAACCAACGGTAATTATCGCTCACACAATTGCCGGCAAGGGGATTTCGGAAATAGAACACGACTATAATTGGCACGGCAAGCCGCCGAAGCCGGAAGAAGGTGCTAAATTTTTAAATGAATTAAGGACGCTGGGAGGAAAAATTAAAAGTGAACATGAATAGAAAATAATAAATAAATCATTTTCCTCGCGCACTCGTCCCGCCAGCGCGGGACTCATTGTCCGATGAAAGCATTTTAGTCCCGCAGCTGCGGGACACCATGCTAAAACGCTTTCATAAGCTTCGGAAAATAATTTATTTATTATTTTAAAAATATGATAAACAAAAACGCGTATTTAATTGAAGATTTATCAAAAGCGGAGAAAGTGCCGACTCGCGATGGCTATGGCAAGGGTTTGGTTGACGCCGGCGAACATGATGATCGTGTTGTTGTACTGTGTGCCGACCTTGCTGAATCAACCCGTTCCCATTGGTTTAAAGAAAAGTTTCCGGAGCGATATATTGAACTTGGTGTTGCTGAACAAAATATGGCAACAGTAGCCGCTGGCCTCGCCAACTATGGGAAAATTCCTTTTATTTCTTCCTATGCGGTTTTTAGTCCCGGCCGCAACAACGAGCAGATAAGAACTACCATTAGTATAAATAATCTGCCGGTTAAAATTGCCGGCGCCCACGCCGGTATTTCCGTTGGGCCGGATGGCGCGACCCACCAGGCGCTTGAAGATATCGCTTTAATGCGGGTTCAGCCAAGAATGACAGTTATAGTTCCTTGCGATGCAGTTGAGGCGCGTAAAGCAACCAACGCCTCGGTTCTTTGCTGTGACGGCCCGGTTTACCTTCGCTTCGGGCGGGAAAAATCGCCTGTTTTTACAACCGAAGAAACTCCTTTTGAAATCGGAAAAGCAGTAGTTTTGCGAAGCGGTAAGGACATAACCATTGTCGGTTGCGGCGCGCTTTTGTATAACGCTTTAATAGCGGCTGAAGAATTAGCAAAAGAAGGCGTTGAAGCGACGGTTATAAATAGCCATACGATAAAACCGCTTGATATTACGACAATAATAAATTCCGTAAAAGAAACAAAAGCGGTGGTGACGGTCGAAGAACATCAGGTTGCTGGGGGGCTCGGTTCAGCAGTGGCCGAAGCGCTTAGCCGGCACTTTCCGGCGCCGCAGGAATTTGTCGGCGTTCACGACCGTTTTGGCGAATCAGGGGAGCCGGACGAACTTATTGAAGCATTCGGAATGGGCGTAAAAGACATTAAGGCCGCGGTGTCAAGAGTTATTAAAAGAAAAATATAATAAAATAAATTAAAAAATAAATATGAATAAAAAAATTGTTATTTTAATTGTTGTCATCTTTTTCTTTATAATGTTTTTAGCTTTCTTCTGCAGAGAAGTTAATTGGTTTAACTCACAACCAAGACTTTTGTCTTTAAAAGAACCGCCTGGAAATCGTATCGCAAGAATATTGGATCCGGTTTGTCGTCAGTTTAAGTTTCTTAATGGTTTTTAATATTTGTTATGAATAATTATGACTTCTTAGGAATAGGAGATACGGTTATCGACGCTTTTATAAAAATTAAGGAAGCGCGCGTTTTTCGCGACCACAACGGAGAAAAACCCCAGCTCTGTTTGAATTTTGCTGACAAGATTCCGTATGAAGATGTTCATGTTGTTCCCGCTGTTGGCAATAGCCCCAACGCGGCCGTAGCCGCTTCGCGTTTGGGTCTTAAGAGCGCTCTTTTAACTAATATTGGCGATGACTTAAATGGTCAAGATTGTCTCAAGGCATTGAAAGCCGAACGAGTGAGCGTTGAATATATTGCCAAAAATAATGGTAAAAAAACCAATTATCACTACGTTTTGTGGTTTGAAGATGATCGGACAATTTTGGTTAAGCACGAGGCTTATGATTATAAAATGCCCGATATAAAATGCCCGCGTTGGGTTTACCTTTCATCAATGGGCGAAAATTCTTTGCCGTTTCATTACGAACTTTTAAAATGTTTTGAAGAGCATCCGGATATAAGATTAGCTTTTCAGCCGGGAACTTTCCAAATGAAATTCGGTAAGAAAGCTTTAGCCGGAATTTATAAAAGAAGCGATGTGTTTTTCTGCAATAAAGAGGAAGCGCAAAGAATTTTAGAAACTGAAGAGGGTGATATTAAAAATCTTCTTAAAGCAATGGCCGGGCTCGGCCCCAAAATTGTCGTTATCACCGACGGCGTAAAGGGCGCTTATTCTTATGACGGACACGAAATGCTTTCTATGCGGCTTTATCCGGATCCGGTGCCGCCGCTTGAACGCACCGGCGCCGGCGACGCTTTTTCCTCAACTTTTACCGCTGCTTTAGCGCTGGGAAAAACTGTCCGGGAAGCGATGATGTGGGCGCCGGTTAATCCGATGTCGGTGGTTCAGCAAATCGGCGCTCGCGCCGGCCTTTTAACCCGCGAGCAAATAGAAGAGTATCTTGCCAAAGCCCCGGTTGATTACATCCCAAAAGTTTTAGATTAATGTTGATGGGTGTAGATTTATGAACTCCTATTACTAAGTTGGTATGTGGATAACCAAAATTTGACATCCTTACGGCCAATAGTTAAGATTGCTGAATTGTACCTTTACAATATAGTATTATTGAGAGTGAGCGGAGGGAATTGGCCCTATGAAGCTCCAGCAACCTACTATTATTTATTATGTAAGGTGCTACATCCAACCCAATCGGGTAGATAATTTCTGTTGTAAACGTTTCTCATAAAAACACCCGTGCGGGTGGCTTTTCTTTTTTGTGAGGATAAATAAATAGGAAAAGAGGGGAGAAAATGAATAATTTGAATCTGAACGAAGAAAAAAATGAAGTTCTTGGGACACTAGATTCTCTGAACTGTTTCATTGGTCTTACTAAATCTTTTTTGAAAGATAAAAAAATTAAAAAGATATTAACTGATATACAAAATGACATCTTTGTTATTCAGGCGAACGTTGCTGATCCAGAAAATGTTACTTGTCTTCCGCCAAATATTAGTTTGGATCGCATTCTTGCTCTTCAAGAAAATACGTATTGGTTTGAACAAAATCTTAAAAAAATAGACCATTTCATTATTCCGGAAGGAACAACTGCTACTTGTTGTCTTCACGTAGTGCGGACTATGGCAAGAGATGTGGAGAGAAAACTGCCCGACTATCTTAAAAAGCCGAGTGTTATAGCGCAATATTTTGACTGTGTAGCTTGTTTTATGTTTGTTCTGGCAAGATACGTAAATCAAAAGCAGTTCTTTTTTAAGGAACGAGCGCCAAAATATTTTGCCAGCCAAAGCAAAATCCCAAGAAGGAGGAGGCCATGAGCAAAAGAGACGAAGGATTGAAGGCATTAGCCAAACAAATTAACGAGTGTGCTAAAAAAGAAAAAATAGCTCGCAGACAACGAGAATGTGAGGAACGTGAAAAGGAAACTAATAAGCGCAAGGCCGAAGAAATATTTAATAACTGGTTAAAAAGTTATGAAGTTAAAGCTCGTGAAGCGACTCATATCATTTGGGGCTGGTATAGAGAATTCATAGCCACATCGATATTTCAAAAATTTGTGAGAGCTCTGCATGACAGTGATAAGAGCAGAATACGAATCTCCAAAATCGTTGAATGTTTGAAGCCTAGTAGGCATTCTTTGCATCACTTTAAAGAAATACAACTTTTGACTGTGAACATGGACCAAAGCCTATTTGTTCATAACTGTATTAAATACGGTAAATCTTATGAGATCAGAGGAATCGAAGACTTGCTGGTCTACGTAGAATGGCCAATACTTATTGAAATAGCAGCGACTATCACAGATGAAACTATCTGGGAAATCATCAAGATTTCCTAATTTTCTAAAACGGCAAGCAATACCTTGCCGCTTTTTATTTTTCAAATTAAGAATTTATTGTGGTGCGGTCGCGAAAAGTTTGATTTTTTGTGTTTGATAAGATAAAATCAAAGTATTAATTGTTAATCATGACTTATAAAATTCAGGATTATTTAAAAAGAACAACTGAAGAAAATTGGGCAATCGGGCATTTTAATTTTTCGGAGGATGATGCGCTACGGGCGATTGTTGAATCGGCCGCTCTATTAAAAACGCCGGTTTTTGTTGGCACTTCCGAGGGGGAAAGAAAACATATTGGAGTAAAGCAGGCGGTTAATCTGGTTAAAGCGTTTCAAGAAGAATTCGGAATCCCCATTTTTTTAAACGCCGACCATCACAAAAGTTTTGAAGGCGTAAAAGAAACGGTTGATGCCGGCTACGACGCAATTTTGGCGGATTTTTCAGCCCTACCCTTTGAAGAAAATATAAAATTAACCAAACAGAGCGTAGAATACGCAAAGTCAAAAAATCCCGATATAATCGTTGAAGGCGAATTAGGTTATTTAAGAGGGGAATCAAAAATTCAAAAAGAAATTATTGAAATAAAGGCGGAGGACTTAACAAAGCCGGAAGAAGCGGCGCAATTTGTAAAAGAAACGGGAGTTGATATGCTGGCGCCGGCGGTCGGCAATATTCACGGCATTGCCGCCAACGCGCCGAAGCTGGATTTTGCGAGGATTTCAGAAATTAAAAAAGCGGTTGGCGATGTTACCCTCGTTTTACACGGCGGTTCGGGAATGAGCGAAGATGACTTTAAAAATTCCATCGTCGCCGGAATATCGATGGTTCACATTAATACCGAAATCAGAGTCGCTTTTACGGAAGCGCTTAAGGAAACAATCGAAAAGATTCCCAGTGAAACCACGCCTTATAAAATTTTAACCCCTTCAATTGAAGCAATGAAAAAAGTTATAGAGGAAAAATTAACAATTTTTGGAAGTATAAATAAAATATGAAAATATACATAACAAGAATAGTTCCCGAAGCAGGAATCAAAATGTTAAAGGAAAAAGGTTATGATGTTGTTATAAATTCCGACGATAGGGTATTAACTAAAGAAGAATTGGTCGGCGCGCTCAAAGGCCAAAATTACGACGCTCTTTTTTGTCTTCTCACGGACAAAATTGACGGGGAAGTAATGGATGCTTTTGGTCCGCAGCTCAAAGTGGTTGCTAATATGGCCGTCGGCTTTGATAATATTGATACCGAAGAGGCAAAAAAGCGGGGGATAACTATTACCAATACCCCCGGTGTTTTAACCAATACAGTGGCGGAACACACTTTTGCTCTTATGCTGGCTATCGCGCATAGAATAACCGAAGCCGATAAATTTACTAAAGACTTAAAATATCAAGGCTGGGCGCCGATGCTTATGCTGGGGAGCGACTTGTCCGGTAAAACACTCGGCGTTATTGGTCTCGGCCGGATTGGTTCTCGCGTTGCCCATCACGCGGCGAAAGGATTTGAAATGAAAGTTTTATATTATGATATAAATAGAAACGAAGAATTTGAAAAAGAATTTAGCGCGGTTTACATGTCGGTTGACGACTTACTAAAACAGTCCGATTTTGTATCAATTCATGTTCCATTGCTTCCCGCGACACAACATTTAATCAATGCGGAAAAACTAAAATTGATGAAACCGACAGCGTATCTTGTAAATACCTCACGCGGGCCGATTGTTGACGAATCGGCGCTCACGCGAGCGCTTTTGGATAAAACCATAAAAGGCGCCGCTTTAGATGTTTTTGAATTTGAACCTAAAATAACGCCGGAACTTTTGGAGTCGGATAATGTTATTTTAACGCCCCACATTGCTTCGGCAACAGAAGAAACGCGCTCCAAAATGTCGGATCTCGCGGCAGAAAATATTATTGAAGCATTAGAGGGTCGGACTCCGCCGAACATTCTTAAATAGCCTACCATTGACATTTTCAGAAATTATATTTATATTTAATCTTGCTTTATTCAAATATGCACAGCTTCGACAAAGGTAATTTAAAATTTATAAGCCCTTGTCCGATATGTAAGGCCAGATTTGATATAGAAAATATTGCGGTTTTAAGAAATGAGAGCCACACTTCGCTTCTTCATATTGATTGCGGCAACTGCGAAAGTTCGCTTATAATCACGCTTATAAAAAGCAATACCGGCATAATCACCAATGTCGGTGTTCTGACCGATTTAAAAAAAGACGATTTTAGACGATTCAACGATTTGCCGGCCATTACCATAGATGAAGTTTTAGAGTTTCAGAAACATAATAAAAATGACAACATTAGAACTAAAAAGTAAAAAAAGGGAAGTCTTTGGTAAAAAAGTAAAAGCCTTAAGAAGAATGGGCCAAATTCCGGCTGTGGTTTACGGCGGGAAAGGTTCTAGTTTGCCAATTTCAATTAACTCTGATGAATTTAACAAGGTTTTTAAAGCTGCCGGAGAAACAACCATCATTAAAATATTTATTGCCGCCCCCGAAGGGGGCGAGCCTCGCCAAGGGCGGGACGGTGCAGGTTTTAAGAATGTTTTGATATACGATACTGCTCGCGATGCGATTAATGGCAGTATCCGGCATGTTGATTTTTATGAAGTAAAAATGGACGAAAAGATAATCAAGAAAGTGCCGATTGTTTTTGTTAGTTCTGCGCCCGCCGTTGTTGATTTGGGCGGCGTTTTGATTAAATCAATGCAGGAACTTGAAATTAGGGCCTTACCCGCCGATTTACCACATGATATATCGGTAGATATTTCAGTTCTTAAGACGTTTGATGATAATATACTAGTTGGAGATATTAAACTGCCAAATAATGTTGAAACACTTGAAAATGCCGACACTTCAGTTGCTGTTGTCGCGGCGCCAAGATCGGATGCCGAAATCGAGGCCCTGTCTTCCGAGGTTGAAGAAAAGGTTGAAGAAGTAAAAGTTGAAACCGAAGAAACGGCGAAAGAACGAGAAAAAGAAAAAACGGCAGAACCGATAGTATAATTTTAATATTAAAAGGGGATTTTAATGGCAAAAAAAATAGGACTTTTGTTATTTTTGTTTTCCTTAACGTGGTACATTATCACGCCTAATGGTGTTTTTGCCGACGAACGGGACGATAAAATAAAACAGCTTGAAGCGTCAATAGATGGGTATAATCAGGAAATACAAAAAAAACAAAACGAAGCCCAAAGTTTGTCCACTCAAATTTCAATTTTTGAATTACAGATAAAACAGGCTCAAGCGGAGATAGATGCTACTAATCTGGTGATTAAAAAGCTTGATTCTGCTATTAGTCAAAAAGAATCAAGTATAGCGCAAAAAGAGCGGGAAATAAAACAACAAAATATTCTTCTGGCTCAATATTTGCGTCAAATAGCAAGAAGCGACGGCGGTTCACTTTTTGGTTTTTTGCTTAAAAACGGAAAATTTTCGGACTTTTTTAATGATATTAATTCTTTAAGTAACGTTCAAAGCCAAATTCACGGAGCGCTTGAAAAAATTAAGGAGTTAAAAGAAAAACTGGAAAAAGAAAAAGATGATTTAGAGGAAGACAGGGTCGAACAGGAACAGCTTAAGCGGATTCAGGCAAGGCAAAAAACTGAAATGGAAAATTCCAAAAAGCAAAAGCAAAAGCTTCTTGATCAAACTAAGGGACAGGAAAAAACCTACCAACAACTTATAGCTAAGGCGCGCGCTGATATTGAAACGATAAAAAATCAGCCATACAATCTTGCCATGGGCTTCAAAATGACTTTTGAAGAAGCCTTAAGTCATGCCATGAAGGCATCGCAACATACCGGAGTTCGTCCCGCATTTCTTATGGCGATTGTAAAAATTGAGTCGGATTGGGGCGGTAATGTCGGCAAGGGTACTTGGCGAACCGATATGCATCCCCGTGATTTTAACGCCTTTGCTGCGATAACCAGCGCTTTAGGATTAAACCCAGATTCAACGCCAGTTTCTAAAAAACCAGCCTACGGCTGGGGCGGTGCTATGGGACCGGCGCAGTTTATACCGACAACATGGATTTTATATGAAGCAGCGGTTGCTAAGCTAACGGGTCATAATCCACCGTCGCCATGGAATCTTGAAGATGCTTTTACCGCTTCCGGACTTTTGTTATCTGAATCTGGGGCGAATAAGCAAACTTACGCGGCAGAAACCAAAGCGGCGAAGATTTATATCGCCGGCGGCCGCTGGAATACTTCGCTAACGGCAAGAATTTATTCTAACAACGTTATGGCTACGGCAACCAAAATTCAAAAAGATATTGATATTTTAAATAATAATAAATAATCCCGCAGTTGCGGGGTTATTTTAAGTTTTGAGTAAGCGCTTCAATCATCGGTTCCATGTTGCCGTCTAATATTTTTTCCATGTTATGCCAGGATTTTCCGATACGATGGTCGGTAATTCTGTCTTGAGGAAAGTTATAGGTTCTCATTTTTTCTGATCTTTCCGCCGAACCGATTTGGGCGCGCCTTTCTGCCGTAACTTGTCCCGATACCTTTTCCCGCTCCATTTGATCAAGTTTTGCCCGCAAAATCATCATGGCTTTTTCCTTATTCTTGAACTGGGAACGCTGGGTTTGGCAGGAAACGACAAGTCCTGTTGGTATGTGGGTGATTCTAACCGCTGTTTCAACCTTGTTAACATTTTGGCCTCCGGCTCCCGATGATCTGAACGTATCGATTTTTAGGTCCTGTGTTTTTATAACAATCTCTTTTTCAGTCACTTCTTTTAAAACGGCGACTGAAATAGTTGAAGTATGAACCCGCCCGCTTTTTTCTGTTTTAGGAATGCGCTGAACGCGGTGGACGCCCGATTCATATTTAAAAATACCGTACACTTCGGGACCGGTTATTTCGGCCGACAAGTTTTTAATTCCTCCCACCTCTGATTCTGTAATGTCCATTACTTCGGCTTTAAACCCGCGCTTTTCCGAAAATCGCTTATACATCCGCCAGAGTTCATGCGCAAAAAGGCCGGCCTCATCTCCGCCCGCCCCTGCCCTTATTTCTAAAATTATTTTTTGAACCTCGTTCATTTTCTCTCGGCAGATTTTTTTGCGGTTTTAACGGCACCTTTTACCGTAGTTTTTAAAAGTCTTTTCTTGAATCTTTCAACGCGTCCGGCTGTATCAATTATCTTATCTTTTCCGGTATAAAAAGGATGGCATTTTGAGCAAATTTCAACGCTAATTTCCGGCTTGGTTGAACCAACGGTAAAAGTATTTCCGCACGAGCATTTAACTTTAGCTTTAGGAAAATATTCCGGATGTATTTTTTGTTTCATAAATCAGTTTAATAGAGATAGTTTACAACTTTGGCTTATAGTTGTCAATAAGTTTCCCCTTGTCAAAACATTAATATCTTGCTATTATCTGTGAGGTTATGGAAAAAAATAACAACATTATAGAACTTGATTTGGAAACAATGGCTTTAAGTGGTCTTCATTTGGGTTCTCAAAAATCGAGCGGCAACCCTAAAATGAAGCCGTTTATTTGGGATAGAAAAAGCTCATCTCTGGTCATTGATCTTGAAAAATCAAGGGAAAATCTAATTGCAGCCATTAATTTTTTAATAAGTATTAAGGAAAAGGGCGGCGTTATTTTGTTTGTCGGAACGGGTATTGCTACAAAAGAAATTACAAAAAAAGTAGCGCAGGAGCTTAACATGCCGTTTGTTACGGAACGGTGGCTTGGCGGAACATTCACAAATTTTACAACAATCAATAAGCGGGTAGAGCATTTGAAAGATTTGGAGAAGCAAAAAGCCGCTGGCGAATTCTCAAAGTATACGAAATACGAAGTAGGGAAACTTGAAGAGAAAATGAAAAAATTGAAAAAAGAATTCGGCGGTCTTGTAAGTTTAAGCCGCTTGCCGGACGTTATTTGGGTAAGTTCGGCAAAATATGATAAACTGGCAGTGGCGGAAGCAACAAAAAAAAACATATCTGTCGTAGGAATAGTAAATACGAATTCGGATCCTGCGCCGTTTACCCACCCAATACCGGCCAATGACTCCGCTTTAAATTCCGTTAACTTTATTCTTAACTTGGTATCGGAGGCGTTAATAAATGTGAAACCGATAGTTATAGAAACAGAAACAAAGACGGAAGATGGTAGAAAATAAATGAGTTATCCGCCTTCGCTAAAGCTACGGCGAGATGCTCATATTTTTAACTAAAAATTTCATTTTTAGAAAAATATGGCAAACATTGAAGACGTTAAAAAAATTCGTGAAATGACCGGCGTTCCTTTGGGTGCGATTAAAAAAGCTCTTGAAGAAGCCGACGGAAAAATTGAGCAAGCCTTGAAATTTTTAAAAGAACGCGGCGGGGCAGTGGCGGAAAAAAAAGCAGGGCGGCAGACTGGAGAAGGACTCGTTTCTTCCTATATCCATGCCAATGGCAAGATCGGGGTACTTATTGAAATGTTTTGCGAAACTGATTTTGTGGCGCGAAACGATGAGTTTAAGAACTTAGGCCACGAGCTTGCTATGCATATTGCCGCGACGAATCCCGCAGATGTTGACGAATTACTCGGCCAGCCATACATTCGCGATCAAGACATTACGGTTGACGCCCTGGTTAAGAACCACATCGCCAAACTTGGCGAAAACATCCGCATAGGAGAATTTTGCAGATTTGAGATTTAAACATAATTAGCATGTTCAATCTAATACCAATATCACTTTTAATAATAGCGCTTGGCGGCGTTGTTTATATATTTTCCGATCACTTGTCCGAGTTAGAAGACGATGAAAATAGTTCCCAAGATTCCGGCTTTAATTTTAAAGCCAGGTTTGCGGATTTTGTTAACCAAATGCCCTTAGATAATTTTAAGTCCCAGTCACTGTCAATTACGCAAAAATTGCTTCACCGTGTAAGAATTTTACTTTTGAAAAGCGATAATCGTTTAATGTATTTAATAGGAAAGATTTCAAAAAAAGATAAAATAACTAATGGTAACGGGACAAGCGAGAGCAGCGAACAATCGCAAAATGGCGATAATTTCTGGAGCGACATTTCTAACCTTAAACAAGAAGAAACTCCGGAGCCGGTAACTCCGTCCTTTAATGGCGGGGAAATAAAAATTAACTTAGTCGTTAAATCTGACCCTGTCGTAAAAACTTTTGACATTCAGCCGAAAAAGAAATCCTTAAAGTTAAAGCGGCAAAAAAAATAAGCCAACGTAGCTCAGTTGGTAGAGCAACTCCATGGTAAGGAGTAGGTCCGCGGTTCGATTCCGCGCGTTGGCTCTAAAATCAGTTCTTAAAGCAACGAAACATTGACTTTTATTACTAATTATGTATTAATAGGACGAATTTTCTAATGCTACTATGGCAATCGGGAAAGGTTCTTAAATAACTGAAAAAGGGGAGAAAGGTGGAAAAACGAAAATACAGCCGGCTTGAATTTAAGGCGGACATTTGCAAGCCGCCGAACTGGATAACGTTTTTTCGCATCATCGGATTTTTCTTTTTGCTTCTTCCTCTCTTGCGGCGGGATTATTTTCTCGCTGCTCTTATCTCGTTTCTTTTACTGGCCTCAACAGATTATTTTGACGGCTGGCTGGCGCGCCGGACAAAAACGGTTACTTGGCTCGGGAAAGGACTTGACCCAGTAGCAGATAAGATTTATTTGATTGGCGTAATGTTTGCCCTTAGACTTTTTTCGTCCTATCCAATTCCTGGATTATTGCTCTTGGCTCTTGAAATTACGCTTCTCGTTATAGGTACGGTAGCATTTTTTGGCTTTCAACCCGTGCCTAAAATCGGGGCAAACGAAAAAAACTCGGATTTAATCTTGGGCGCCAACCTGTTTGGGAAGACTAAAGCAATTTTAGAGATTATCCTTATTTTTCTCGTGTTTCTGGAGCGATTGGATATCTTTAAAATAACCAACGGTTCAATTCTGTTTCTCTTCTATGCTGCGACAATTGCCGCTATGCTTAGCGTTCTTGGGCATCTAGGCATACTCGAACGGATTCCATTTAAGCGGTATCAATGCATAGGGCTGCACAAATAATGCAGCCTTTTATAATAAAAAGTCCCGTATAATCGGGACATTGGTAGAATTGTTATAGCTTATACAATGGAACATCATAAGCGCAATAAGGGCATTCTTCATTGCTCCAGTCTTTTAATGGATAAGTCAGGGCGGCAACAATTGGTATAGTTGTTGAGGCGCGCCTGAACATTTCCTGATTAGAAGCCCGATTTACCACGACAGCCGCGCCTATGAATTGACACTCGGCATCGTCTTCATTAGCCGAAGCCTCATTGCAAGCGGCGATTGTTTTTTTAAATGAACCGCCTGTTGAAAATATATCATCAACAAGAAGTACCCGCTTATCGCCGTTAAGTTCAAAACCTCTGCCTAGGCGGAATTTTCCTTCACTATTTCGCTCAAGGTACATTGCCTCAATTTTTGTTGAATTGATAGCATACAATAGCGCGTTGATTACAGAAATCGCGCCCATTGGCGGACCGACCATAACATCAATGCTATCCAACAAATTTCTTTCTTTCAGAAGCTTGTACAATCTAAAACCGATACTCTGGCTTATGTGAACATAGCGCAAGCCAAGGGCGGTCTGAATAAAAACATTGGTGTGCCGTCCGGAAGCCAGTAGAAAATGGCCCTCGCAATTCTTTTCCATTTTTTTAAAAAGCGGGAGTTGGCGCGGAATTTTTTTCTGTCTTATTGGCGTAAGTCGGCTTAAAGTCGGAATTCTAGTAGTATAGGCAACTGCCTGCGCGTCTTCTAAATCGCGTAATAGCTGCTTCTCGTCGTCGCTCAATTCCATTATATTTCCTCCATCGTAACTTTGATCCTTCGACTCCGCTCAGGATCAACCCTGAGTTTGTGGTTCGACTTTGTTCACCACCCTGAGCTATAGTCGAATGGGTCGAACGGGTTGAAAAGCTTTTGGAATTAACGTACATCAACTCCTTGAATTTGTAAATATTTTATTATAAAATGAGCGCTAGTGACTAATTGCGTCGGTGGTAGAGTGGTCAATTACAACAGACTGTAAATCTGTCGCCTTCGGGCTACGCAGGTTCGAATCCTGCCCGACGCACCAGTAAGGAACTCATCGGTTTTTTGGAAGCCAAAATGTGGGACGCGCGAAGCGCGTCCCAAGGATTCCCGCCGAATTTCCCAAACGAATTCAGAATTTTTGGCGCGCTCACGCGCACTAATTTTTCGCCAAGAGAGAG